>JAFWFB010000154.1 GCA_017512625.1 Erysipelotrichaceae bacterium | reverse complement strand
AGTGAGAAGCTCAAAGAGGATATCCAGGGCTATTCACTTAAAGCCTATAATATGCTTGGAGCATCCGGCGTCATCAGGATCGATTTCATGGTCGACAAGAATGACGATATCTATCTGGAAGAAGTAAACAATATCCCGGGTTCCCTGGCTTTCTATCTCTGGGAAAAGGATGGGATCGATTTCTCCCAGTTATGTGACACATTGATCAAAAACGCGATAGCCAAATATCGCGATAGCGAAAAGAAGATCACTTCTTTCGATACCAATATATTAGAGGGTTACAAAAAATAGGAGGAAATTTTATGTCAACACCGCACAATGAAGCTGTTCTGGGCGATTTCGCGAAAGTCGTACTGATGCCAGGAGACCCACTGCGCGCCAAGTATATCGCCGATAATTTTCTGGAAGATGTCAGACAGGTCACCGGAGTAAGAAATATGTTAGGTTTCACCGGTACCTACAAGGGACATAAAGTCTCTGTCATGGGATCAGGCATGGGCATGCCTAGTATCGGTATCTATTCCTGGGAATTGTTCAATTTCTACGATGTCGATACGATCATCAGGATCGGTTCAGCCGGTTCCTATACCGCTGATCTTAAGGTAAGGGATGTATTCCTAGGAACTGCCGCCTATTCCCTGTCATCATTCCCTAAACAGATGGATGGCTTAAGCGAACCGAAACTGACTTACCCAAGTGCCAAAGTCAACGAAGTCATCAGAGCAACTGCTGATGAGATCGGCGTTCATCTGAGCGAAGGTGTCATTCACAGTTCAGATGTCTTCTATACCCAAAGCGAACTGCCTTTGGAAGAAGTACGCAAGTATGAATGCAAGTGTGCAGAAATGGAAAGCTTTGCTCTGTTCTTCAATGCTGCCAAGTGCAACAAGAATGCGGCCTGCCTTCTGACCATCAGTGATTCACTGGTAACCGAAGAGGCTATTTCCGCTGAGGAACGTCAGACATCCTTCGTCAACATGATGAAGGTCGCTTTAGAATCTGCTATTAAATTAGGAGAATAAAATGCTATACAATCAATATCTGGATACCAATCTGTCCCGCCTGGGTCTTGGCTGCATGCGTCTTCCGGTACTGGAAGACGGAAAGATCGACAAGGAACAAGTCTTCAAGATGGTCGATATCGCCATTGCTAACGGTATCAACTACTTCGATACAGCCTGGCCATATCATGGCGGAGAATCCGAACTGGTCATCGGTGAAGCTTTAAAGAGATATCCTCGCGATAGCTTCTATCTGGCCACCAAGTTCCCGGGACACTCCCTCTTTGACAAGGTCGAGACTGAGAAACTGTTTAACAAACAGCTGGAAAAACTGCAGGTCGAATACTTCGATTACTACCTGCTGCACAATTTCTGTGAGAATTCTATCAAGACTTACGAGGATCCTCGCTGGGGTATCATCGATTACCTGGTAAAACAGAAACAGGAAGGCAGGATCAGACATTTGGGCATGTCTTCTCATGCTTCGCTGGATTTCCTGAAAATGCTGGTAGAGAAATACGGTGACATCCTGGAATTTGTTCAGATCCAATTAAACTATCTTGACTGGACGATGCAAAAGGGCAAGGAGAAATATGAATTCCTCAAGTCTCATAATATCGGCGTCTGGGTCATGGAACCAGTCCGTGGCGGACGTCTGGCTAACCTTGATGATGAATCAGTTGCCCAGCTTAAGGCACTTCGTCCTGACCGTAGCCCGGTAGACTGGTGCTTTGACTTCCTGCTTAAATATGATGGCATCAAGATGATCCTTAGCGGTATGTCCAACATCGAGCATCTGGAACAGAATATCAATACTTTCAATACTCATAGGCCACTTAGCGATGCCGAAGAAGCTAAATTGCTGGAGCTGGCTGAAAAGATGAAGAATGCTGTTCCATGTACTGCTTGCGGCTATTGTAAGGAACAGTGTCCGATGCAGCTGGATATCCCGCATCTGATCAGTATCTATAATGATCTTAAATTCATGATGAGTCCTAATATCGCGATGCAGATCGAGGCCATGGATGATAGTAAGAAACCTTCCGCATGTATCGGCTGCTATTCCTGCACCAGAGTCTGTCCACAAGGTATCGAGATCCCTAAGATCATGACCGATCTGACCGATCTGTTAAGCAAGATGCCTACCTGGAGAGAGATAGCCCGTCAAAGGGAAGAGCAGACTCATAAGGCTCTTAATGATTAATTAAAATTAAAAAAGCTACTCAGTAGCTTTTTTAACATAAAGGATTAGGAGAAAAACATTATTTGTCTTTATGATTTAATTATAGATGCCTTATGTAAAAAATCAAGAATAATTTTCAAAAATCTGAAAATAAATTTCATTCTATGAAAATAGTTTCATTAGGAGTCGCTGATACAATAGAATTAGATGAGCTTTAAGGCATTAGATGGGAGCTATTATGAGTGATAACAAGAGAATTGCGGCCTTTTTCGATATCGACGGAACCATTTACCGTGAAGGTCTGATAACTGAAGTATTCAAAAAGATGGTCAGAAACGAACTGATCTCTGCGGATCGCTGGATCGATGAAGTTCAGCCGGCTTTCATGGCCTGGGATCGTCGTCAGGGCGATTATGATGACTATCTTAGCCGCATGGTGGAGATCTTTAAGGAAGTTACTCCGGGCATGTCCAGCGAACATATCGAATTCATAGCCAACAAGGTCATTGAACAAAAAGGCGAAAGAGTCTACCTCTTTACCCGCAATGAGATCAAAAGGCATAAAAAGGCCGGTCATCTGATCATTGCGATCTCCGGCTCACCGGATGCACTGGTCAAAAGGATGGCAGAAAAGTATGGCTTTGACGACTGGCGGGGAACCGTTTATGAAGTTGATGAAAACGGCTTCTATAACGGCAATATCATCCCGATGTGGGATTCCGCGTCAAAGGAAAAAGCCATCAGGCAGCTGGCGCGGAAATATGATCTTGATCTGTCAGAATGTTACAGCTATGGGGATACCAATGGCGATCTGGCCATGCTTAAAATGACCGGTCATCCGACCGCGATCAACCCGACCAGGGAGCTCATCGGTCATCTGATCGAACAGGAAGATCTTAAAAATCGGGTCAAGATCGTCGTTGAGAGAAAAGATGTCATTTATGACATCGATCCCAACCATTTAAACCTCATCGATCTTAAATGATAACAATAAAGCAGCGTATCGATGCGCTGCTTTTATAATGCCTTTTACCGATAAAGATCTCTTATAAAGCGTAACAGTTTGCATTGACGTAACATCTTGATTCATTTATTGAATTAAAGCTTTCTTTTCAATATAATAAGGAAGAAGCTTGAAGAAGTAGTAACCCGGATAAGCATCAAAGAGAGATTCCGACTGCTGAAAAGGATCATGTCTTTAGGGGCGAACTCGTCTTCATAAAAAGGGTTTCCGTTGCTGGCGTAAACAGCATAATTAAGAGCACACTTTTGTGTGAACTAAGGTGGTACCGCGTTAATATGACGTCCTTAGAGGATGTTTTCTTTTATTTATAAGGAGTATTTATGGGATTCAATCATCTGGAAATCGAAAAGAAATGGCAGGAATACTGGGACAAGAATCAGACCTATTTCTGCGACACCAAAGACTTTAGCAAGCCTAAGTATTACACCTTGGATATGTTCCCTTATCCAAGCGGAAACGGACTTCATGTCGGTCATCCTGAAGGTTATACCGCAACCGACATCGTTTCAAGAAAGAAGAGAATGGAAGGATACAACGTCCTTCACCCGATGGGATTTGACTCCTTCGGTCTGCCTGCTGAGCAATATGCTATCAATACCGGAAACCATCCGGAAGGTTTTACCCTTTCCAATATCGCTAACTTTACCCGTCAGTTAAAGATGCTTGGCTTATCGATCGATTGGTCCAAGCAGGTATCGACCTGTGATCCGAAATACTATAAGTGGACCCAATGGATCTTTACCCAGCTTTATCAGGATGGTTTAGCCAGATATATCGATGTACCGGTAAACTGGTGTGAGGAACTGGGAACCGTTTTGGCCAATGATGAGATCGAAAACGGCGTCAGCGCCCGTGGCGGTTATCCGGTCGTCCGTAAGAACATGAAGCAGTGGGTCATCGATATCGTCAAGTATGCTGACAGACTACTTGAAGGACTGGACGAGATCGACTGGCCGGAGAGCACCAAAGAGATGCAACGCAACTGGATCGGTAAATCATATGGTGCTTCAGTGTTCTTCAAAGTCGCTGACAGCGATAAGCAGTTTGAAGTATTCACTACCCGTCCGGATACCTTGTTCGGAGCTACCTATTGTGTCCTTTCGCCGGAACACGAGCTGGTCTTGGATATCACCTCTTCTGACAAGATGGAAGAAGTAAAAGATTATATCAAGACCTGTGCCGGAAAGTCCGAACTGGAAAGGACTGAACTCAACAAGGAAAAGACCGGTGTCTTTATCGGCGCTTATGCGATCAACCCGGTCAATGATAAAAAGATCCCTATCTATATCAGTGACTATGTCCTGGCTACCTATGGTACCGGTGCGATCATGGCCGTTACGGCTCACGATCAGCGTGACTATGAATTCGCCAAGAAGTTCGGTATCGACATCATTCAGGTCCTTGAGGGCGGCGATATCAGCAAGGAAGCGTATGTAGGCGATGGAATCCATATCAATTCCGGATTCCTTGATGGTCTTAAAAGGAAGATTCGATCAATGCGATGATATCCTTGCTTAAGGAGCGCGGTCTTGGTGAAAGCAAAGTCAATTACCGGATCAGAGAATGGATCTTCTCCCGTCAGCGTTACTGGGGAGAACCGATTCCTATCATCCATCTGGACAATGATGAATCTGTCTATGTTGCCTTAGAGGATCTGCCTGTCGTTCTTCCGGAACTGGAAGACTATTCTCCTAACAAGGATGGCAGTGCGCCACTTAATAAGGCAACCGACTGGGTCAATGTCGAATACAAGGGCCATAAGGGACACCGTGAGGTCAATACCATGCCTGGATCCGCCGGATCTTCCTGGTATTTCTTACGCTATATCGACAATGAAAACGACAAGGAGTTCTGTAATAAGGAACTGGCTGACCATTGGATGCCTGTTGACTTATATGTCGGTGGACCAGAACATGCGACCGGACACCTGCTTTATTCCCGTATGTGGAACAATTATCTCTACGATAAGGGCTATCTCTCCGTCAAGGAACCGTTCAAGCGTCTGTTCCATCAGGGCATGATCCTGGGTGAAAACGGCGAAAAGATGTCAAAGTCCAAGGGAAATGTCGTCAATCCTGATGATATCTGCAAGGAATTCGGTGCTGATACCTTGAGAGTCTATGAAATGTTCATGGGACCTTTGGAAGCAACCAAGCCTTGGCAGACCAAGGATCTGGCCGGAATCAGAAAATGGCTGGACCGTGTTTACCGTTTAGTCATCGAAAGCGACAAGCTTACTGATGAAAACGATCATCAGCTCGATTACTCCTATAACTTCCTGGTCAAGAAAGTCACCAGCGACATCGACTCCCTCAACATGAATACCTGCATCTCTCAGATGATGATCTTCATCAACGATTGTTACCGGGTCGAGAAAGTATACAGACCATATATCCAAAACTTCGTCAAGATGCTCTCCTGCTTTGCCCCGCATATCAGCGAAGAGATGTACTACAAGCTTACCGGCGAGCTGGCCGATTATCAGCCTTGGCCTACATACGATGAGTCTAAACTGGTACTGGCTACCATGGAATATGTCGTTCAGGTCAATGGTAAGCTTAGAGCCAAGTTTAATGAGCGTACCGGCTTAAGCGATGAAGAGCTGGAGAAACTGGCTTTAGCACAAGAGAATGTCATCAAGTTTACGGAAGGAAAGACCATCAAGAAAGTGATCGTTATCAGATCCAAGATGGTCAATATCGTCATTTAATCATGAGTTTTACTGCTGAACTACAGATCTTCGATGGACCGCTCGATCTGATGCTTCATCTGATCAGGGAACAGAAACTGGATATCTTTGATCTGGATATGGAAGTATTGTGCGATCAATATTTGGCCTATCTGGAAAAGCTTGAGGATCTTCAGCTGGAAGTGGAAAGCGAATACCTGGTGGAACTGGCTACCTTGGTAGAGTATAAATCACGCAAGCTGCTTCCAAAAAATGATGCGAGCATCGATGATGACTATGAAGAGGATCCCAAGGAGCGTCTGGTCAGAAGGCTTTTGGAATACCAGCGTTACAAGGATGCATCGCAACTGCTTCAACAGTCTTTGGAAGCGCGCAACGACCAGCTTTCCAAGCCTTTGGAGCTGGATGCTATCGGAGACGATGAAAACGGGGAATATATCGATGCCAGTGCCAACGATCTGTTTAAGGCAATGAGCAGGGTATTGAGAAAGCTGGAATTAAACCGGCCTTTACCGGTCAGGATCGCCGAAAAGGAGATCAGTACCGAGGAAAGGAAACTGGTCATCCGCTCCCGCCTGATCGATCTGCCTGATATCTTTACCTTTGACAATCTTCTGGATGACTGTCGTTCCGTTTATGATGTTATCGTTACTTTCCTGGCTGTACTGGACCTGGCTCGTCAGCATGTGCTAAGTTTCAAGGTCGGGAAAAATGATACTATTTATATGAGAAGAGGTATTCTTAATGGATAAAGCAAATGAGCTGAATATTGAAGCGATCGTTGAAGGGCTGCTTTATGTAGTTGGTGATGAAGGTCTTAAACTGGAACAGCTTGCTTCGGTCATCGAGCGTTCTAACGAGGACTGTGAAGCCATCCTTTTGAATATCCGCAATAAATACGCATCCGATCTTTTTGGTATCGAACTGGTTTCTTACGGAAACAGCTATAAATTCGTTACCAAACCGGCGATCTATCAATACGCTTCCAAGCTGTTTAACGAGATCAACCGGGTCAATCTCTCCCAAAGTGTGCTGGAGACTCTGGCGATCATCGCCTACAAGCAGCCGATCACCCGCATCGAGATCGAGGAGATCAGAGGTGTGAGCTGTGATGTCATGTTAAGGAAACTGCTTAACCGCAACCTGATCAAGGACGTGGGACGCAGCGATGCACCGGGCAAACCGATCCTTTATGAAGTTACTGACTATTTCATGGATTGTTTCAAGCTGAACGATCTAAAGGAACTGCCTGATCTTCCGGACTTCAAACAGGATAGCAGTGAAGAGGCTTTATATGAATAAGACACATTATATCATCGACTGTGATCCCGGACATGACGACGTCATGGCGATCATTACCGCAGCCGCCAAGGGACTGGATGTTGCGGGGATCTGTACAGTTGCAGGCAACAATCTGGTAGAAAGGGTATCGGAAAACATCTTCAATGTCCTTAGTCTTTTCGATATCAGGATACCGATCCATGTGGGAGCCGATAAGGCTTTAAAATACCTGGCCATCCCGCAGGATGCCCATGGCTATAATGGTCTGGAAGGTCCCATCTTCGAGCCTAAGCAGCCGGTCTATGCCAAGGAATCGGCCGATCAGTTCTATAAGCAGATCTTAGATAAGGAAAAAGTCGTGATCTTTGCCCTTGGACCTTTGACCAATATCGCCAATATCATCTTAAACGGATATAACATCAGCAATATCGAAGCCATCTATCTTATGGGCGGCAGCCGGGATAGCAGCTATCACGAATTCAACATCTACGCCGATCCACACGCTGCCAAGATCGTGATGGAATCCGGTATCAAGACTTATATCGCTGATTTTTCGATCTGTCTTGATCTGGCTACGCCATTTGTTGCCATGGAGCAGTTTCATAAGCCGGATAAGCTTAATGAATGCATCTATCTGATCATCGAATACTTCTCCCGCTATAGCATTGAGCATGGACAAAGGGGATTCCCGCTGTTCGATCTTACAGCCGTCATGGCCCATCTTTATCCGGAATTGTTCGAGTTTAAACCGGTAAAGATCGATGTCAAGGTAGAGGATGATGAATACCGTGGGCAGACCATCATGTGTGATGATCCTGACTCCCCGGTCTATCTGATCGAGAAGTGTCTTAGTAACGGTGAATACCAGTCACTATGGCAGGATGCAATAAATAAATTAGTGTCAAGTAAAAATACTTGACACCTTTTATTTGATGGGATAGAATACTCTTCGTCAGGAGAAAAAGAATTATGGTAAAAATCAGATTAATGAGAATGGGCGCCAAGAAAGCCCCGACTTACAGAATTGTTGTTGCTGACTCCCGCACCAGAAGAGATGGCAGAGATATCGAAGTATTAGGTAACTACATCCCTACTAAGGATCCAGCAATCGTCAATTTCAACGAAGAGAGAACTCTTTACTGGTTGGGACAGGGTGCTAAACCTTCAGATACAGTCAGAAACATCTTATCTAAAGCAGGCGTTATGACCAAGTTTGCTGAAAGCAAGAAAGCTAAATAATGATCGACTACGCCAACGTCTTACTTAACCTTGTCAAGCCGATGTGCCAGGACAAGGACAATGTAACGGTCAAGCAAATGGACTCTCTCGATGAGAACGAGATCCTTCTGTATGTCTATGCGCCAAGTGATGACATCGGTCGTCTGATCGGCAGACAGGGCAATATGGCTTCGGCCATCAGAGAGATGCTCAAGGTCGCATCGAAGTCTCAAGATAAGAAAATCACTGTTAAATTTGAATCACTATAGGATGCCACAAGCATCCTATTTTGCTATTATAATAATGCTATGGAATACATAAGATTAGGAAAGATCATCAATACCCACGGCATCAAGGGCGATCTGAAGATCGATCTGGAAACGGATTTCTTCAAGGAACGCTTTGCTTTGGGAAACACCGTCTATCTGTTTGATGATGGTGAATATAGACCGCTTGAGGTAGTAAGATCAAGGATCCATAAGGGGTATGGTCTGGTAAGCTTCAAGGGACTGGAAGACATCAATCTGGTAGAAGGTTTCAAAAACAAGGAGCTCTACTATCCTTTGGATCAGATCAAGCCGCTTGATGATGGCTATTATTTCCGTCAGATCATCGGTCTGGAAGCCTATGACGATCAGGGAAACCATTTAGGCCAGGTCATAGCCATGGAACAGACCAGGATGTATAACCTGATGCGCATCAAAAAGGATGATAAGGAAGTACTGGTTCCATTTACCGATGTATTTGTAAAAGAAGTTGATGAAGAAAAGAACAGGATCATCATCAACGTGATCGAGGGATTGTTTTGAAGATAACGATACTGACTTTATTTCCGGAGATGTATTCCGGTTTTCTGAGCAATTCGATCATCAAAAGAGCCATCGAAGCAGACAAGGTGGAATTTAAGATCGTCAATATCCGTGATTATTCGGATGACCCGCATAAAAGAGTCGATGATACGCCGTATGGCGGCGGTGCAGGAATGCTCATGCGCGTGGATGTCGTAGACAAGGCCTTAAAAGCCAATAAGGGCGATAATGGCTACGTGCTTCTGACCAGCGCCAAGGGCAAGAACTTTGATCAAAAAAAAGCCAGAGAACTCGCTTTAAAAGATGAACTGGTGATCATTGCGGGACACTATGAAGGGATCGATTACAGGATCGAGGAGAAGACTGATGAACTGATCTCGATCGGTGACTATATCCTGACCGGTGGCGAACTGCCATCGATGGT
>JAFWFB010000153.1 GCA_017512625.1 Erysipelotrichaceae bacterium | reverse complement strand
GCGTCAAGCAAAGAATACCTTAATTTCATATTGGAACAGCTATCGGGACTGGAAGATGTGTCCTATCGGGCAATGATGGGAGAATTCATCATTTACTATCGCGGTAAGATCGTTGGTGGCATTTATGATGACCGCTTTCTGGTAAAGCCTGTAGAGTCTGCTATAAAGATGATGCCTAAGGCAGAAAGAGAAATACCTTATGAAGGTGCAAAGGAAATGCTGCTGGTTGATGATGTGGATAACAAGCAGTTTCTGATAGAACTGCTGGAAGCGATGTACGAGGATCTTCCTATGCCAAAGAAAAGAGGAAAGAGATGATCATTAAAGAGATCGAAGTTAAAAGCATTATGACCAAGTCAAATGCTCCTTTGGGAGGGTATGCGGTCAACCCCTATATTGGTTGCATCCATGCCTGTAAGTATTGCTACGCTTCCTTCATGAAACGGTTTACAGGTCATACAGAGGAGTGGGGAACATTTTTGGATGTCAAACAATGGCCCCCTATCAAAAATCCCAAGAAATACGCCGGGCAGAAGGTCATCATCGGTACGGTGACCGATGGCTACAACCCTGCGGAAGAAACCTATGGCAGAACAAGAAAGATCCTCGAAGAACTCAAGGATAGCGGTGCCGATATCCTGATCTGCACCAAATCCGATCTTGTTCTTCGCGACCTTGATCTTTTAAAGAAGATAAATGAGAAAAATATGCTGACAGTTTCCTGGTCCATCAATACACTGGATGAGGAATTCAAGGATGATATGGATGACGCAGTAAGCATCGAAAGACGTCTTGCTGCCATGGAGCAGGTATATGATGCGGGCATCCGTACGGTCTGTTTCATCTCTCCGGTATTTCCGGGGATCACCAATATCGAAGCGATCATTGAGCGGGCAAAAGACCAGTGCGACCTGGTCTGGCTGGAGAATCTGAATCTTCGCGGAGGCTTTAAGAAGACCATCATGGATTACATCGCAAGCAAACATCCGGATCTGGTCCCTCTCTATGATGAGATCTACAACAAGAAAAACCGCAGTTATTTTGAAGCCTTGGAAAAGAAGGCTGAGGAGATCGCGAAAAAATATGACTGTCGTTTTGTTGATAACGAGACACCATACGAACGAGTAGCAAAAGGCCATCCAATCATTGTAGACTACTTCTATCATGAAGAAGTCAGAGGTACGGCTAACAGCGGAAAAAGGAATAAGTAAGAATACAAGTATTCTTCACAAATTGAAGAGAATATGATTTCTTATAGATAGTTAAAGGAGTATTACATATGGAACAATACGAATACAAAGTTATCACTTTTGAGACAAGAGGATTCTTTGGCGGCAACGTCGATGTCGATCTGATCGAAGAAGATCTGAATGCACTTGGCGAAGAAGGATGGGAACTGGTCAGCTGCACCAATACCAACCAGAGCTATGGCTCTTCCAAAAGTCTGGTATGCATCTTTAAAAGAAAGAAAGACTACAGCGATTATCTTTTATAAAGACGTTTGAAAAAAGTTACAGAAATAAAGAAAAAGGAGTTAATACAAAGCCGTTAGATATAACGGCTTTTGTTGTAAATGAGGATATAATAAAAAGTAATTATTATATCCAAGATCAAAGAAAGGAAGGTATCATGCAAGAACCATTGATTTTCAGGGAAGCAGTATCCGAAAAACGATTATTAAATGTCGTTAAGGAAGTCTCTAATTTCCACCGCATCCAGGCTTCACCGATGTTCCGTGAAGCCGCTAACCATGTCCTAAAGATCTGTAAGAATTATGGATTAGACGCCAAGATCCTCTCTTACGAAGCCGATCCGGATGTCTGGTATCTACAAAACAAGATGTTTAAAGAGTGGTCTGTCAAGGAAGCGACCTTGGATCTTGTTGATCCGGAGATTCGTCTTGCTGACTATTCAGCCGAAGCTATCTCAGTCATTCAGAAATCCTATCCGATCGATCGCAGAAATGATCCGGTTGAACTGATCATGCTTGAAAAAGGTGCTGATGAAGATTCCTGCAAGGATATCGATTTCACGGGTAAGTTCGTCTTTATCCGAGGCAATATCCGTCAATACAATTGGCTCTTTGAAAAGGGTGCTTTAGGCGTTTTGACCGACTTTATCATGGAGACCAAAAACCGCAAGCGTTCCGATCTCTATGATTCTTTGACCTATACATCCTTCTGGCACGCCCATTCACCTAATGAACCGGAATCCAGAGGCTTCGTCCTTTCACCAAAGACCGGCGACATGCTGGAAAAGCTGTGCCGGGAAAAGAAAGAGAAAGATGGTGGCAATCTTAAAGTAAGACCTTATATTGATGCCAGTCTTTACAATGGTCATATCGAGATCGTAGAAGTAACGATCCCGGGCAAGGATGATAAGACGGTCTATCTTTCAGCGCACTTATGTCATCCACGCTCTTCCTGCAATGACAATGCATCGGGCGTTTCAGCTACCATCGAGGCAATGAATGTCATCAACCGTCTGGTAAAGGAAGGAAAGATCGAAGCTCCACAGCACACCATCAAGCTGACGCTGATCCCGGAATTTACCGGCACCTTCGCCTACCTGTCAGATCATACCGATTACGCTAAAGGATTGGGTGCCATGAACCTGGATATGGTCGGTGGCAAGCAGACCCGTTTCTATGGTCCGATCACCCTGACTAAGACCCCATATCAGACTCCGGCCTTGATCAACGAGTTGTGCATGATCGCCATGGATAATGCGGCCAAAGGAGAAGCTTTCTCCCTATCTGACGATCCGGTAGCTTTGACCAACCATCGCGTAGAACCACACTCCGGTGGATCTGATCATACCGTCTACAGCGATCCAAGCGTCAATATTCCTTGTTGCATGCTGGGTCAATGGCCTGATCTTAACTACCATACAGCGACCGATACCCTGGATGTCATTGATCCGCAGGTATTGAAGTTCTCCTGTCTGACCGCTGTCAATTTCGCCTATAATCTGGCTTGCTTCAAGAAAGAGGATGTCGCTTACCTGTTTAATAAACAGGATGAAGTCATCCTGCAGGACAAGGAACGCTATACTACCGAATACCTCGATGGCAAGATCGACAAGACGATGTTTGGTTCCCTGATGTGTCTTTTAAAGGATTACTATCAGGATTGCTGCGACTTTGCCTGCAAGCTGGTTGAAGGCTATGACGTTTCAGCTCAAAAGAAACATGTCGCTGACATGTTTGATAACTGGATCGCTTTATACGATCTAAAGGATGAATATCCAACCGATACCGATCTATCAACAGTCTATAAGCGTAACTTTGTTGGCCCGATCAACCGTTTGGATGATTACCGTTATCTTGGATACGGAGAAGCTTTGGATGAATACAACAAGTCCATCGGTCCTAATCCGTTTGCAATGATGGGCATTACCGATACCGTTACCTTCCTGATCGATGGTAAAAACACGGTTGGCGATATCGTACGTCAGACTTCTCTGATCAAACGTGCCGATAAGAAAGAAGCTGTTCTCTTGCTGATCGGTCTGTTTGAAAAGGTCGGTCTGATCACCAAGATCTAAAAAGAGATCACAAAAAAAGACAGATCATTTGGATCTGTCTTTTTATTTATGTCTTCTGGTAATGAAATACATCACCATGAAATAGATAGGGAAATAAAGCAATGCCATAAATGGCAGATAGAGTATGGTTCCTTCGATTGCGGGAAGCTTCAGATAGAAGGCATCCGGGAATTTACAGATAAAGATCTCAAAGCCGCCAACGATAGCTACATACATAGCCGCATAGACATGCATCCAGGCCTTTTTCAGATCCGGTTTAAGATAATCGAAGAAAAATACACAGGTCAGGGAAAAAGCTGTCCAGCTATGATGCCAGAAACTGGTGATGGTTGGCAAGTAAAAGATCGTGCTACCCTGTCCGATGAAATCCGGATAGGCAAAAGTAGCGATATCCCCGATGATAGCAATAAGCCAGATGACCTGAAGGATGTTATTGTTCTTTTTAAAGAAGGTCAGAGCAATAGCGGTTATCAGACTGCAGGTACCACAGATGGTTTCCGGTATCAGATAAAGGAGGTTGTTTTCAAGCATCGTGGCTACACAGACCCTGTTTGCCATGACCGAGATCAAACCGATGATTCCAAAGATATGAAACATATGTTCGATTTGTTCATCGGTCTTAACCCGTCGCTTGAGGATAATCAACAAACAGCCAAATAAAACACCAGTCACCAGAAGATAACCGAAATGCTCGATTCCGTACATTTTTGGGTTCATGATAGTTTTCTCTTTGTTATATGCCTCTATTATACTCTTTATAAAATTAATAGCAAAAAACCACCTGGACTAAATATTAGGAGCATTAATCATTGACAATACATATCGCATGCGATACGATTCAATTAAACAAATCGCATGCGATATGTTTAGGAGGACGGAAAGATGAATGACAGATACGCATCGTTGAGACTGAAGAATCAGTTATGCTTCCCACTGTACGCAGTCTCAAACCTGATAACCAGAAAGTACAAGCCGCTGCTTGATAAACTCGATCTTACCTATACCCAATACATCGTCATGATGGTGTTATGGGAACAGAAAAAGGTCAATGAGAAATATCTGGGTGAAGCTCTGTTCCTTAAATCCAATACACTGGCCCCTCTTTTAAAGAAACTGGAAGCCAAAGGCTACATCAGTAAAGAGAAAGACGCAAGCGATGAACGTAACCTCGTGATCACTCTGACCAAGGCAGGTGAAAAGCTTCAGGAAAATGCCATGTGTGTACCGGAAGCGATTGCTAAAGAGTATCATTTAACACCAGAGGAAGCTATCAACCTATATCAGATCCTGTACAAGATGCTCGATCAGGAGAGGAGCAAGGAAGCTGAAGAATAAAGCAGTTTCCGGAAGAATTCAAAAGGAGAATATGACATGAAGACAATCTACGATTTTACAGTCAAAGACAGACAGGGAAACGATGTTACCCTTTCCGATTACCAGGGCAAAGTGCTTCTGATTGTCAATACAGCAACCGGTTGCGGTTTCACTCCACACTACGAACCGCTGGAAGCAATGTATAAGGAATTCAAGGATAAAGGTTTTGAGATCCTGGACTTCCCTTGCAACCAGTTCGCCAACCAAGCACCGGGAAGCGATGATGAGATCCATGAGTTCTGCACTCTGAAGTATGGCGCCGACTTCCCGCAGTTTGCGAAGATCGATGTTAATGGCGATAACGCTGATCCTCTGTTTGCCTATCTGGCATCCGAGAAGCCATTTAACGGTTTTGGCAAGGGCCTTAAATTTGCCATGCTTAATAAGTACGCAGAAGCAAATAACAAGCAATATGGCGATAAGACCTATGTCGGCTGGAACTTCACTAAATTCCTGATCGACCGCGAAGGAAAAGTCGTTGCCCGCTTCGAACCAACAGTAGACATGGACGAAGTCAAGGAAGCTGTAAGTGCTATCCTGTAAGTCTTGGAGGATAAGCAAATGAAAACAGCTGTCAGATATTATACAAAGACAGGAAACACCAAACGCCTGGCTGCAGCCGCAGCATTCGCAAGATCGATCATCAGCGAATAAGGATCTTATTACGAAACAATGAATCTCCTTCGATAGATTTCCATGAATCGTATAAATGGCAGGGCTAATTCCCTGCCTTTTATACTTTTAGGCCATGCGGTTTCTATCGCCCTTATAAGTAGCAGGTGAAGGCTAATCGTTGTAAAATTTAATAAAGGGAACAGGGAGAAAAAACATACGAATAAAACAAACAAATCGTTACTACTGTTATTGTCTGCTTTATTGATGTGTTTTTCGCTTTGCTCGTGTACCGCGACTCCTAATACCAGTGACAATGATCAGGATTCTGATAACATATCTGAATTGATCGTGGATAATGCGAAGGTCAGTTATCTTGGACCGGAAGGAACCTATACGGAGGAAGCCGCAAGGTTCTTCTTCCCGGATACGGCTTCGTTTTCCCCTAAGGAAAGTGTTCCTGAAGCCATCGCGGAAGTAGTAAGTGGTAAGGCGGACTACGCAGTTATTCCGCAAGAAAATACCCTGGGTGGGACGGTAGTAAACTATGTCGATGCGCTGATCGCAGAAGAAAAGGTATATGTTGTCGGTGAGATCATACTGCCTATCAGTCAGACTTTGATGGGCATATTTGGAGCAAGCATCGAGGATATCAAGACGGTCTGCTCCCATGCGCAGGGACTTGTTCAAAGCCAGAAATGGCGGGAGGAACACTTGCCGGATGCTGAAGTCAAAGAGATGTCAAGTACCGCAGCTGCTGCCAGCTATGTAGCAGAAAGCCAGGACAAGACGATAGCAGCCATTGCAGCTCCTGGTGCAGCCGATCTCTATGGACTGTCCGTATTAGCGGAAAATGTGCAGATAACCGATACCAATAAGACCAGATTCTATGTCCTTTCCAAAACAGAACTAAAAGAAGAGATGCAGACACAGATGGTCTTTGTAGCTACCTGCAAGGCTAGCCGGATCGATGATATCATCGTAAAGATCCATAACGCCGGACTGGAACTGGTAACGATCCATGACCGGCCGCAGGGAAGTGAACTAGGAAGCTACAATTATATCGTCGAAGTAGAAAATGAAAGCGGAATTACAGCCAAGCAGATCGAAACGGTCAAAGCCATCCCTGAGATC
>JAFWFB010000152.1 GCA_017512625.1 Erysipelotrichaceae bacterium | reverse complement strand
TGAGCGTTTCATCTACCGGGAGTTTGGCAAGGAATACTATGATGGCGATGATGTCATCGTCACCGAGGCTATAAAGAAGTATCTGGAGGAAAGAGAATGAAGAAGAGCAAATATATCGACCATACCCTTTTAAAGGCCGATGCTACCAGCGAACAGATCAAAAAGCTTTGCAAGGAAGCTGTTGAAAATGATTTTAAATCCGTTTGCGTCAATTCATCCTATCTTAAGCTTTGCAAGAAAGAGCTTGAAGGAACGGATATCTTAACCTGCTGTGTCGTTGGATTCCCTTTGGGAATGATGAGCACGGAAGCCAAGATCTTTGAGACCCGCTATTGCATCGAAAATGGTGCCGATGAGATCGATATGGTCATCAACGTCGGCCGTCTTAAGGAAGGCGATGACGAGTATGTCTATAACGAGATCAAGGCCTTGAAGGAAGTTTGCGGGGACAAAGTGCTCAAGGTCATCATCGAGACCTGTCTTCTGACTGACGAGGAAAAAGTCCGGGTCACCAAACTGATCATGAAAGCCAAGGCTGACTTCGTTAAGACCAGCACCGGCTTTAGTACCGGCGGAGCAACATTCGAGGATGTCAAGCTTCTGGCTGATACCGTCAAGGGTCAGATCAAGATCAAAGTCGCCGGCGGCGTAAGGACTCCTGAGGACTTTGACAGGATGATCGAACTGGGAGCTTCCAGGATCGGTACCAGTTCCGGAACAAAACTGATCAAGTAAACTACCATATCTTAAGAAGAATTACAAGACTGGAAATTAAAGATAGAATGTAGGACAATAAGAGTGCCTGAAGGAAACATGCATTTCCTACATAGATATATAGAGAATTCGATCTATGAAATGGTGTTGAAAGCCTGCGATCATCGCAGGAATCCTGAAGTTTCATATAGAATACTCACCTGGTGAGGCCAGGAAATCTAATCCTTTGGGCTTTTTAATTGCTGGATTTTAAGCAGACATTAAAGTATAGTATATTATTGTAAAAGAGGTGTAATATGAATGCTTTCTTAGCGCAAGCGATTTGGATCATTGCGGGTATCGTTATCGGTGTTGTCATCGGTTTCTTCGTATCACGCTGGTATTTCAAGAAACAGCTGAAGGAGAACCCTCCGATCACTGAAAAGATGGTTAGAGCAATGTTCATGCAAATGGGTCGTAAGCCGTCTGAAGCTCAGATCAGAGCAATCATGAAAACTATGGGTCAGGAATTATAATTTCCTGTCAATCAACTGCATATCGTGTGGTATAATGAATTAGCTTCAAAGGAGGTGAGACTGTGGGAAAAGTAGTTGCCAAAGAAAACGAGAGTATTGATGATATCTTACGTAGATTCAAGAGACAGGTATCAAGAAATAACATTTTGGCTGAATCCAGAAAACGTGAATATTACGTTAAGCCTGGTGTAAAACGCAGACTGAAATCTGAAGAAGCCAGAAAAGCCAGAAGAAAGAAATAAGCTGATATATATCAGCTTTTTATTTTGATGTAAAATTAGGTTGATAACAGGGAGGAAGTCAATGTTACAGACGCTGCACTATGATATCGACAATGAAGTTGCCAAGAACATTCTGGGAGTAAATGACCGTAATCTTTCCATCTTAAGTGAATTATACGGATTCGATATCAACTACCGGGATGGAGATTTCATGTGTGATACCTCCAAGGATCTGGGCAATCTGAAAGCGCATCTTAATGCTCTTATCAAAGTAGCCCAAAACAGTATGATCGATGAGATCATGCTTCGAACCACCTATGATGGCACCTTGTCGCAAAGCAAGGATATCTACAAGGCCATCGGTTATACGGCTTCCCTGAAACCGATCAGACTAAAGACTGTCGGTCAGGCTGATTATTATAATGCGGTAAGGGATAATGACATCGTCTTTGCGATCGGACCGGCCGGTACCGGAAAGACTTATCTGGCGGTAGTCATGGCGGTCAATGCCTTAAAGAACAATGAAATAAAAAGGATCGTCTTGACCAGGCCGGCTGTTGAAGCCGGTGAAAGCCTCGGCTTTTTGCCTGGCGATCTGAAGGAGAAAGTCGATCCGTATCTTACTCCGTTATATGATGCCCTATACGAGCTGCTTGGTCAGGAGAAGACCGATAGCTATATCGAAAGAAAGATCATTGAAGTGGCCCCTTTGGCCTTCATGCGTGGAAGGACGCTCAATGATGCCTATATCCTGCTTGATGAGGCCCAGAATACGTCCTCCTCACAAATGAAGATGTTTCTGACCCGTCTGGGCAATAATTCCAAGATGATCATCAGCGGTGACGTCACCCAGATCGATATCTCGCTTAAGGGCACCTTCAATGGCCTGATCGAAGCCAGTGAACTGTTAAGCGATCTGGATGGCATCGGGGTCGTCTATCTGAGTAACCGGGATATCGTCAGAAATCCGCTGGTATCCAAGATACTTAAAAAATATGATGGTAAAAAATGATAGAATAGTTTTGGTAGTTTTATAAAAGAATAAAAAAGGAGATAAACATGCCATTAGTTACAACCAAAGAGATGTTTGAAAAGGCCTATAAGGGCGGCTATGCTATCGGTGCTTTCAACGTCAATAACATGGAGATCATTCAGGGTATCACCGAGGCTGCAAAGGAATGCAACTCACCGATCATCCTTCAGGTCTCTAAAGGTGCCAGAGCCTACGCTAACCGTACCTATTTAAAGAAGCTGGTCGAAGCCGCTGAGATCGAGACCGGACTGCCTATCGTCCTGCACCTGGACCATGGTGACAGCTTTGAGACCTGCAAGTCCTGTATCGATGACGGATTCACTTCCGTTATGATCGATGCTTCCAGCAAGCCGTTCGAAGAGAATATCGCCATCACCCGTCAGGTCGTTGAATATGCTCATGCCAGAGGCGTAGTCGTTGAAGCAGAGCTGGGAACACTGGCCGGTGTTGAAGATGAAGTTTCTGTCAATGCCGAAGATTCATCCTATACCCGTCCGGAAGATGTAGAAGAATTCGTTACCAGAACCGGCTGTGATTCCCTAGCTATCGCTATCGGTACTTCCCATGGTGCCTATAAGTTTACTGCTGAACAGTGCACCCGCAACGAGGAAGGCATCTTAGTTCCGCCACCACTTCGTTTCGACATTCTTGAAGAAGTTTCAAAGCGTTTACCGGGCTTCCCGATCGTTTTGCACGGTGCAAGTTCCGTACCGCAGGAATACGTTAAGATCATTAACGAAAACGGCGGAAGCATGCCTGATGCTGTCGGTGTTCCTGAAGAACAGTTGCGTAAAGCTGCTTCCATGGCTGTCTGCAAGATCAATATCGACTCCGATCTGCGCTTAGCCCTGACCTCTACGATCAGAAAGTATTTCAATGATCATCCATCAGATTTCGATCCTCGTCAATACCTGAAACCGGCCAGAGAAGCTGTCAAGGCTACTGTCAAGCACAAGATCCAGGAAGTACTGGGAAGCGAAAACAAGCTTTAATAAGTATTATCACTAAAACAAAAACAGAAGCGATCGCTTCTGTTTTTTTTATTCTAATTCAATACCTGATTGTCATCCGGGACCATCAGCAGCAGTTTGCCTTCCAGGACCTGGATCTCCAGATCGCTGGCCATTCCGTTTTCACCATCCGATTGGAAATTGAAGGGCGTATCGGAATGAAGATGGATCTTTTTGCATTTGCATAGATGGGCTTTCTTGATATCGGTTACCCCGCCTTTTTCATATTTAGGAAAGACCATGGCGATCCCGGGGATACTTAACGGATCAACGTAGCAAAATTCAAACAGGCCATCCTGCAGATCAAATAGCGGATTGGCCAGACGTCCATTGCCATAGTATTCACCATTCATGGTATTGATGATGGTGCAGGTCTTGGTAAAAGGTTCGTTGTCATCGATGCTGATCGTAAGAGTTGGAAACTTGTGCCTTAAGACCAGTTTGACGATCGCTTTATTGTAGGCCTTATCCTTGTTGTATTTTTTAGCCCGGATCCAGGAGGAAGCCAGGGCGTTGATATCCGCATCCAGACCGATGGAAGTGGTATTCAGAAAGCGTCTTTGCTCACCATCGACAGTGATCTGTCCAAGATCGACCTTGCAGGCCTTGCCCTCAAGACAAAGCTTCAGGATCTCGGATATCGGCAGTTCCCTGTTCTGATAGATGACCCTGTTGAAATCATTTCCTGATCCGGTAGGCAGGATGATCAAAGGGACATCGTCATTGATACCGTTGATTATTTCATAGATGGTTCCATCGCCTCCCAGGCTGATTATGGTCGTATCATCTTCCGGTTTGACCGTTTGTGCTATTTCCTTAGCATGACCGGGATACTTGCTGATCGATACCCGGTAATCGA
>JAFWFB010000151.1 GCA_017512625.1 Erysipelotrichaceae bacterium | reverse complement strand
CATACATCTTCTTCCTTCTCCAGCAAGGCAACAGTCAGATCGTATTTGCTTAACTCTCTGAGTATTGCACAACCGGTAACTCCGCCTCCTATAACTATTACATCGTATTTCATTATTATTATTTTATCATAAGAAAAAAGACTGGTTTATATCATTGAATCAAATATCTCAGGACAGATGATATAATTTCATTATGGAATTAAGAAAAATCAGTGCCGAAGTCCTCGACAGCTTCGTTCTAAGCTCGAATAAAGCCCATTTCATGCAGACAAGCGCCTGGGGCGATGTATCAGCCACCAGGAACTATATTCCCCATTTTCTGGGCCTTTATGACGGCCAGGAGCTGAAAGTAACGGCTCTTCTTCTGGAAAAGAAAGTGCTGATGTATTCCACTTATTACTGCCCGAGGGGCTTTATCGTCGATTACAGCGATAAGAAACTGGTCAAAGCCATGACCGATGCCTTAAAGGACTACGCCCGTAAGAACAGAGGCCTTTATGTGAAGATCAATCCCGACATCATCATCAGAAAACTGGATGAAAATGCCGATCCGGTATATACGGATGAATATAACCTTTCCCTGATCGCTTTCTTAAAAGAAAACGGAGGCAGACACCGCGGCTTCACGACTAGATTCACCGAATCTTCAGCACCGCGTTTTACCTTCAGAGTCGATGTTTCAAGAAGCAAGGAAGATATCTTTGCCTCCCTGCACAATACGACCAGAAAGATCCTCAAGGAAGGAAACCCTTACGGAGTCCTCATAACCAAGAACGACGATAACGGTCTGGCCGACTTCTACAAGGTTATGAAGGAAACTTCCTTCCGAAAAAAGCTTTACGTGGAATCTTACGACTACTTTAAAGCCTTTTATGAGAAGCTCAAAGCCAAAGACGAAGCCGATATCTATGTCGCCAGCGTCGATTCCGATAAGCTCAAGGAAGCCTTCAGAAAGAAACTGGCAGATGTCGATGCCGAGATAGAAAACGTGAATAAAAGGCCTGACGGCCCCAAGAAAGCCAATAAACTGAGCGACCTCGACGGCAAGCGCAGAAAGGTCCTCAAGCTCAAGGAAGAGGTCGATGCCCTGGAAGAAAAGAGGATAGTCCTCTCAGCCATCATCACCGCCAGGTTTGCGGATAAAGTCTGGACCATCCATGGCGGCAATTCCGACAGACTGCAGTTTTTAAATGCCAACTATGAGCTCTATTATCATATCCTGCTTGACAGTAAGGACAACGGCTACAGCTGGGTGGACTTCTACGGATCTGAAGGAAAGGTAGACAAAAGTTCTCCGATCTACGGCATCTATCTTTTCAAACTCAGATTCGGCGGTGACTTCGATGAATTCATCGGTGAATTCGATTTTGTGATAAGACCGCTGATGAATAGTATAATAAACAGGATGCTTTACATAAGAAGAAGGATAAAGTATCACCGTTCACTGCGAAATGATTAAAGAGATAAAAAAAGAAGAATTCGATGATCTGGCCAAGACATTCCCTGATGTCACTTTTTATCAGACATCGGCCTGGGCCAGACTCAAGGAATATACCGGCTGGAAGGCCCTTTATCTGGGCTATTACGAAGATGGACACCTGGAAGGCATAGGACTCTTCCTGCTTAAGAAAATGCCGATATTGAAGGCCTATCTGGCTTACAGCCCAAGAGGATATCTGATCAACTTCTATGATCTGGAAGTACTGGAACGTTTCAATAAGGAACTGATCCCTTATCTTAAACAGAAGCAGATCTTCCACCTGATCATCGACCCGTATCTTCCGCTTAATCAAAGAGACATCAATGGTAATAT
>JAFWFB010000150.1 GCA_017512625.1 Erysipelotrichaceae bacterium | reverse complement strand
GCGCTTTATACGGCTTGAACTTCTCTACTCTTACACCGGCCAAGTTCGGTTTCAATCAGTCGATACTGCTGCTGGTATATGTAGTTTTAGGCGGTCTTGGCAACATCACCGGTACCATCATCTCAGCCAGCGTTCTTTATGTTCTGCCTGAGCTGTTAAGATCGTTCGAATCCTATCGTATGATCATCTACTCGCTGGTGCTTATCGGTATCATGCTGATCAGCAACAACAGGTTGTTTAAAGAAAAACTGGCTGAACTGAGAGTAAGACATTTTAATAAGAAACGCAGTAAGGAGGCTAAACAGCATGAATGAGACCCCTGTACTTCAGGTAAAGGATCTGGGCATCGATTTCGGCGGTCTTACTACCGTAAACAGATTCAATATAACCGTAAAAAAGCATCAGATAGTCGGACTGATCGGCCCAAACGGTGCCGGCAAGACCACCGTCTTTAATATGCTTACGAAGGTCTATAACCCGAGCCGCGGCACCATCGAACTCAATGGTCAGCAGATCAACAAGATGTCTACCGTCGAAGTCAATAAAGCAGGCATAGCCCGTACTTTCCAGAACATACGTCTTTTCGCCAATCTCAGTGTCATCGACAATGTTCTTATCGGCATGCACAACTCCATCGGTTACAATACTTTCGAAGGCATCATCAGAACACCTAAATTCAGAAGAGAAGAAAGGGAGGCTTATACCAAAGCAATTGAACTGTTAAGCATCTTCAAGCTTCAGGATCTGAAGGATCATCCGGCAAGTTCTCTGCCATATGGCGCACAAAGAAGACTGGAGATCTGCCGTGCTTTGGCTACCAATCCTTCCTTACTGCTGCTTGATGAACCGGCTGCCGGCATGAATCCGAGCGAAACGGCCGAACTGATGAATACCATCAAGGATATTAGAGACCACTTCGATATCGCGATACTGCTGATCGAACATGACATGAAATTCGTCATGGGGATCTGTGAAGAGATAACCGTCCTTAATTACGGTACTACTTTGGCTTTTGGTGCTCCGGAAGAGATACAGAACAATCCGGAAGTCATCAAAGCATATCTGGGAGGTGCCTGATGCTGGAAATAAAAGACCTGTCTGTCAGTTATGGTATGATCGAAGCCGTAAAGGGCGTTGACATCACGATCAAGGAAGGGGAGATCTGTACGCTGATCGGAGCCAACGGCGCCGGTAAGACCACCATCATGCATACGATATCCGGACTGCTTGCACCTAAAAGCGGATCCATTCTGCTCGATGGAGAAGACCTTCTGAAGATGGACTCGGAAGAGATCGTCAAAAGGGGAGTTATCCAGGTCCCGGAAGGACGTCGGATATTCCAGAAGATGAGCGTCTATGAGAACATCCTTTTAGGAGCATATCAGCGTAAGGGCGATCTTGACAGCGAATTCGAATACGTCTACTCGCTGTTTCCTATCCTTAAGGAAAGGACGTCTCAGATGGCCGGAACGCTTTCCGGCGGTGAACAGCAGATGCTGGCAATTGCCAGAGCATTAATGGCCAGACCCAAGATTATGCTGCTTGACGAACCAAGCATGGGACTTGCCCCATTACTGGTCAAGAATATTTTCGATATAATAAAGACGATAAACAGCACTGGCACGACGATCTTCCTCGTGGAACAGAATGCCAATATGGCACTGGCTATCGCCAATCATGCCTATGTCATGGAAACCGGCAGGATAGCCCTTGAAGGAAGCGGTGAAGAACTGTTGGCCAGTGATAAAGTTCAAAAGCTTTACCTGGGAGGTTAATATGTTTGTTAAAGACAAGATGACGAGAAATCCTGTGACAATTTCTCCTGATGATGTCGTTTCCAGAGCCGTCGATATTTTCGATAAATGTGATTTCCACCGTCTGCCTGTAGTCGATAAGTCCAACAGGGTAGTGGGCCTGATCACAGAAGCTCTGGTAGCTGAAAACGTACCGTCAAAAGCCACATCGCTTTCCATCCATGAGATCAACTATCTCCTGAACAAGACCACGATAGCTGATATCATGCTTAAGGATATCGCTACGATATCTCCTGATAATCTGCTTGAAGAAGCTGCCGATGTCATGATCAAATCCGATATCTTCACGCTTCCGGTAGTGGATAAAGGTTTTTTGGTGGGTGTCATTACTCAGAAGGACATTTTCTCTGTTTTCATAGAGGTGCAGGGCTACTACAATAAGGGCACAAGGCTGGTAGTTGTCATCGACGAAGACCATCCGGGCATCCTGAAGGATATCGCCACTATCCTGTCGGCTGAAAACAT
>JAFWFB010000149.1 GCA_017512625.1 Erysipelotrichaceae bacterium | reverse complement strand
TCCAGAACCCTGTTCACGGCATTTAGTGATGGCACCGTTGTGTCAAGAAGAGTACCGTCCAAATCAATTATAAGAGCATTATACATGTTTATTCTTCCTAACCTTCATCTCTGATGTCAGTATCTTCCCGAACCGTTCAGCACTTTTATCCGTCTGAGTCTCTTCGGTAACGTCAGACATCTGCCTGATCCGGTCAATAAGCGCATTCAGCTGCTGCAGGTAGATCGCCTTGGCACAGATGATGATGCTGCCTCCGTCCTTTATCTTGGACAGGATCTCCTCAGCCATCTTTTTCTCGTCAGACCCGTTATCGAGAACATGACTGACGATGACGATATCGAAAGCATCGTCCTGTGCCAGATCTAATTGGCTGATAAAACGCAGATTGCTGATATCTTCATACTTGGACGCCGCATAAGCGATACGGCCGCAATCAACGTCATATCCGACAACCAGATCACTGACTCCGGCCAGATAAGCACTGCCCCAGCCATAGCCGCATCCATAGTCAAATATCTTAGCGTGTTTGGCTCTTGAGAAAACTGCCTGATAAGGTGAGAAGAGGCTTTTCAGTGCTTTATCGTTATTGATAGCCGTCAGTATTTCGTTATTCATCCGTCTTTATCCGTTTTTTAGCGGAAAATTGGGCACCATCAAAAAGACAGTGCCCAATTGCCGCTGGTAAATGCTTACTTACCGAGGATCTGGAATAACTTAGCTAATCCAAGACCGATGGTATTGAAGTCGATAGCTTCATAAGCACCGCCGGTAGCCATCAAAGAAGCACCAGTCAGTGGGAATGTGAATGCTACAAAGAACTGCAGTGCGAAACCGGTGATGAAGGAACCGATGATGCAGCTCTTGATACCGCCATGGGCATTGGCATAAACACCGATCAGACCGCCTTCAAAGAAGTTGATCTGAACACCAGGAAGTACACAAGGAGAGAATCCGGTTACTGCCATAACGATGGTAGCAACGATGGAACCGAATAAGCTGAATACGAAACCGAGCATTAAGCCTGTTCCGGCATAGCCGAATGAAGTAGGGTAATCCAGACCAAGAACAGAGTTTGGAAGGATTGTTTCGGCAATACCTGTAAATGCAGGGATCAGTTCAGCCAGTAACATACGTACACCGTAAAGGATTACAGCGATACCGCCACCGAAGGTAATAGCCTGTAACAGGTCATATACGATCCATGGAGTTCCGCCAGCTATTTCAGCAACTACGCTTGGTCCGGCGACGAAGGTGAAGATCAGGTTAAGAACGAACATTGCAACTGCACAGGCAATGATAGGGTCCTTTAACCAGGATAATGACTTAGGTAAAGAGATGTCTTCTGTTGACTTCTGTTCACCTTTGAACAGTGCGTCACCAAGCAGGCAGGCAAAAGCGATACCGACGATCGAAGGAACGAAGTTTGCATGTGCATCGGTGTAAGGCTTGATCAGTTTTGCGGAGATCGTAGTAACGATCCAGTAGTAAACACCAGAGATGACACCACCGATAACGATCATAGAAGTTCCGCTGAAACCGTAAGTGCTCATAACACTAGCC
>JAFWFB010000148.1 GCA_017512625.1 Erysipelotrichaceae bacterium | reverse complement strand
TCAGTTCCTTTTGGGCTTCCTTGGCTGACATCTTGGCAACCGTTTCCAAAAGAGCGATCTGACCGTCGATACGCGATTGCAGTTCTTCTTCCATTTTGCTTAATTGGTTATTTTTTTCTTCAGCCTGTTTTAACTTAGCATCCAAAGTTTTTTCTTTAGCATTTAAATTGTCATAACGGTTGTTTAAAGAATCTTCTCTGCGGCTTAATTTGTTCTCTAAATTGTTGAGTTCCTGCCTTGATTCCTTAATTTCTTTTTCGGCTTGTAATTTTAGATCGTATGCTTGGGTTTTTCCGTCAAGCACAGCTTGTTTCAAAGTATTGTTGGCCTGAATCTGGGCTTCTTCTAGAATCAGTTGAGCTCTTTGCTTGTCCCTGTTCAAACCCAGTCTAGACAGGATCAGCATGATTCCCATGCCGATCAGTAAACCTATAATAGCAAATATTGGAGAAGGAATTTGAAATGGCATAATCACTTTCCTCCTTTATTTATGATTGTGAATCATTACAAAAAGAACATAAATCCACTACTACAATTATAACAGAGAAGATGCAATGTCATACATCTAATCCATAAAATCAAGCAATATTTCATTGAGGATCGACATCTTGGTACAGATCAGTTTATCGCCCTTGATAGTCAGGTAATCACCGTTTTTTACCAGGGCATTCTGATACTCCGCCATGAAGTCGGTATGGTACTTCAGATTGAAGGAGGGAATGTCCAGTCCTTCCGAAGTACGAAGGCTCATCATGATGTGGTTGAACATGATCTCTTTTTTGTTTTCGGTCTGATTGTTCATTGCGTAATATTCTCCTTTGAAATAAGAAATGAAATTGCGGGTATTGTCGATTATCTGATCATCGATCTTGGATGTGGCACCAAGACCAATGCCATAGTAGTCCTCATATCTCCAGTATCCCAGGTTATGCAGGGAGCGATAGCCGGGCAGACTGAAGTTGCTTATCTCGTAGTGATCAAAGCCGTGCTCGCCAAGATAGTTGACGATCAGTTCATACATGTCAGCTTCCAGATCCTCATCGATTGGTTTGACATGGTCACGGCCGAAACGGCTGTTTTCTTCGATGGTAAGTGAATAGATCGAAAGATGCCTGATCGGAAGGCTGATCGCCTTGATCAGGTCGCTGTTAACATCATCAAGACTTTGGCCGGGCAAGGCATATAGCAGATCGATGCTGATATTGGTGATCTGATTTTCGATGAAAAGCTTCATTGCCCTTTCGATGTCCCGGACACTATGATGTCTGTTGATGCTTTTAAGCAGTTTTTCCTTAAAGGTCTGCACTCCCATGGAGATCCGGTTGATGCCGTGTCTTTTTAAGATCCTGACCTTTTCTTCGTCGATGGTCTCCGGGTTGACTTCGATCGTGTATTCTTCACAATCCTTAAGATAGCAGTCAAAAAGGCTAAGCATACTATCAAGAAGCTCAGGCGAAAGAGCGCTTGGGGTACCGCCGCCGATATAGATGGTCTTAAAGGATGTTCCCTTTACCCGCTGCTCCAGCTCTTTTTTCAGGCTTTCAAGATAGTGCGAAGCCAGTTTTTCGTTGTATGGGACTCTGCAAAAATCGCAATAATCGCAGATGCTTTTACAGAAGGGAATGTGGACGTAAAGATGCTTAATCATCGTCACCCATGCTCAAAACAGCCATGAAGGCCTCCTGCGGGATCACAACTGATCCGACCGCCTTCATCCTCTTCT
>JAFWFB010000147.1 GCA_017512625.1 Erysipelotrichaceae bacterium | reverse complement strand
CTTTAAGGATGTGATCAACCTTTAAGACCGGATAGATCTTGAGGTTGCCTAGGAAAGAAGGAAGTCTTCCACCCTTTACCAACATCTCCAAACCATTGACATAGAAATAGTTATCCATGGTCTTGAAATACTCTTCAAGGTCCGCAACATTATCCTCGATGCTATAGCCAAGATCACGGTTAAGGGCCGCTCTTCTGGTCATCAGGGCATAACCGCCGCTGGCGTTATGACTATCCATTACCACTACCCGATGCTTGCCCTGCTCATTGATATCGCGGGCAGCCATCATCGCATTGGAGCAGGATCCGCTGATTCCGGAGGTCATCTCGATATGCAGGACATCCTTATCGGTCTTTTCGATAAGGCCTTTGAAATAACGGTAATATTCGTTGGAACTGATCGCAGCAGTACCATATTCCTTGGCCTTTACTACATCGCGGTAGAATTTGTCATGGGGATAGGACTTTCCGAAATCATCGTCATATTCGTTTTTGCCAATATGAAAATGATAAGAGATGTAATACAACCCATGATTATTTATAAATTCATCATTCATATCAATGGATGATGTACAGGAAACTACATATTCAGACATATCTCTATTATACTAAATGAAACTTTACTATCAACATCCGATCATGATTGTTGATATCTTTGAGACACTTGGCATCATAATCGTCAAAATACTCATCAAGCAAGCTCATCAACTGCTCCTTTTTGTCATAAGCTATCTCAAAGGCCATCATGCCCGGTTTGTTTAAAACCAGATGAGTTTTCTCAAAGATCTCCCGGTAATACTTAAGACCGTCAGCACCACCGAAAAGGGCCACATCAGGTTCAAAATCCCTGACGGAGGCAGCTATTTGCTCGTCATCAGGTATATATGGAGGGTTGGATATCAGAAGGTCGCATTCTAGACCTTTTTCAATATAAGGATCAAGCATGTTCCCTAAAAGGAATTCGATCTTGGCATCATTGCTCAAGGCATTGGCCTTAGCTACTTCCAAAGCCTGCTCACTGATATCGGAAGCGGTAAGATGCATGCGCTGATCTTCTTTCTTAAGAGCGATGGCGATCGCTCCGGAACCGGTTCCCACATCAAAGGCATCGATCTGCTTTTTATCCTTGAAGAACTCATCGCACTCGATCAGGATATTGGAGACCAGTTCTTCGGTCTCATAGCGGGGTATCAGCGTCCTTTTATCGACCAGGAAACGGTATCCGTAGAAATAGCAGTAACCAAGCACATAATTGATCGGTTCATTGTTAAGGATCCTGACCATGCCCTTTTCAAACAGATCAGCAATCTCCTTATCGGCTTCCTGATCCATCTCCGCGTAAAGATTGATCTTTTTATCGCTGCAAAGTTCATAAAGGAAGTATCTTATCGAATCGATGGAGATATCCTTTTCCTGGGCCTGCTTCTGGTAGGAATGGATCAGCTGGTTATACGTTTTCATCAAGCAGTCTTTCCTTGGCTTCGTTGTCGATCAGGGCATCGACGATATCATTGAGTTTTCCCTCAGTGATCCTATCGAGCTGATTGATGGTCAGACCGATGCGGTGATCAGTGACCCGGTTTTGCGGGTAGTTATAGGTACGGATCTTCTCCGAACGGTCACCGGTACCGATCTTGGATTTTCTGATCGCGCCTTTTTCTTCTTCTTTTCTTCTCTTAAGTTCGGAATAGACTCTGCTTCTAATCAGTTTCAAGGCTGTTTCCCTGTTGGAGATCTGGGAACGTCCGTCCTGACAGTTGACGCTGATGCCGGTCGGGATATGGGTGATCCTGACCGCTGAGTCGGTCTTGTTGATGTGCTGACCACCGGCACCGCTGGAACGGTGAGTCTCGATCACCAGTTCATCATCCGGGATCTCGATATCGGCTTCTTCAACATCAGGCAGTACCAGAACGGTTGCGGTACTGGTATGGACCCTGCCCTGGGTCTCGGTCTTCGGAACTCTTTGAACGCGGTGTGATCCGCTTTCAAATTTAAAGTGACGATAGGCATCCTGACCCTTGACCACAAAGCTGATAAGGGTATAGCCGCCGGCCTCCGATTCGGATGATTCCATGACCTGGACCTTGTAGCCCAGGCTTTCAGCGTAGTAGCTGTACATCCTAAACAGGTCGCCCGCAAAGATGTTTCCTTCATCACCGCCGGCTGCTCCTCTGATCTCCACGATGCAGTCATAGGCATCTTCCGGATCCCTTGGTAAAAGCAGCTTCTCGATGTGTTCATTAAGATGGCTTAACTTTCTTTCATATTCTTCGAGGTCAGCCTGAAGCATCTCTTTGAGCTCTTCATCGCTTTCCTCTTCGATCATCGTCTTCGATTCGTCGATAAGACTGGTCAGCTTCTTAAACTCCTGATAAGCATCGTAAGCATCTTTCAGTGTGGCCTGTTCCTTGGCATATTTGGTAGTGAGCTGATGGGAAGATACGACTTCATCGCTCATCAAAAGCTCGCTTAGTTCGTTATAGCGCTGTTCTATACTCTGTAATTTCTGTTCTCTAGCATCCATATTCATTTCCTTGCCGGCTTATCCGGTACTTCGTGATGATGGCGGCAACGCGCTTCATATGATTCACTGGCTCCAACCAGAACGACCGGATCATTGTAGGAAGCAGGCTTGCCATTGATGATCCTCTGGGTACGGGTCGCCGGTGCGCCACAGACGTTGCACACCGCAGTAAGTTTGGTGACAAATTCAGCCTGGGTGATCAGCTTAGGCATCGGTCCAAACGGCTCGCCTCTAAAGTCGGTATCAAGACCGGCTAAGATGACCCGGTAACCGCGGTCAGCAAGCTCATTGGCGACCTCACAGATCTCATCGTCAAAGAATTGTACTTCATCAACGGCGATGACAGCCTGATGGTCCTTGACGATATCCAGGATCTCGGAAGCCTTATCGACAACATAGGAGCTGACACTGCTTCCGGCATGCGAGACGACCTTGTCTTCACTGTAGCGGTTATCGATCCGCGGCTTAAAGATCATGACATCCTTTTTGGCAAATTCAAAGATCTTGATCCTTCTGATCAGTTCCTCTGTCTTTCCCGCAAACATACACCCGGTGATGACTTCTACGAAGCCTTCATCATACTTACGATACATTTCCATATACTAACTCCAAATGAAAAAAAGTAAGAGATCAGCTCTTACTTTTGATTTAATCCATATTTCTTATTGAATTTTTCAATTCTACCAGCAGCAGTTGCGAATCTCTGTTTACCTGTATAAAATGGATGGCATTGACTGCAAGTGTCAACACGGATCTCCTTAGCGCCGGTAGTTGAACCGGTCTCGAAGGTTGCTCCGCAGCTGGTACAAACGACAGTCACCTTATGGTATTCTGGATGAATTCCCTTTTTCATAATAATCTCCCTTCCGCCTTAGATATCTTTGTCAATCTAAAGTAAGTGCTCATATATAATAACATATTATTTTTAAAAGAAAAGTTTTTTCTAGCAATCTTGTACAATATCCTTTTCCTTGAGGCTTGCCCGGTAGTTTTCGATCAGTTCTTTCAGTTTGTCGAAGGTATCGACATAGATAAAGGCGTTCTTGTAATAGGTACTGTTTTTAAGGCCTTTAAGGTAATGGACACCAATGCCCCGAAATTCCCTGATGGCGACCTTTTCGCCTTTTAGCTCAACCAGCTGATAGGCATGCTCCAGGCACATGTCAAGGATCTCATCAACACTGATCGGTTCGCTTTCCTTGCCATCGAGATAATTGCTTATCTCCCTGATCAGGTAAGGACGGCCGATGATCCCCCGGCCGATCATGATCGCATCCGCGCCAGTCTCTTTCTTTCAGTTAAGGTAATCATCGAGACTTAAGACATCGCCATTGCCGATGACCGGGATATGCAGGTTATCCTTGAGGATCTTTACATGGCTCCAGTCGCTTTTTCCATCATACATCTGGCTGCGGGTACGGCCATGAAGCGTGATGGCACTGACCCCGACATCTTCCAGCTTTCTGGAAAGGCTTAGATAATTCATCTCCCTTTCGCTGTAGCCCAGACGCATCTTGACGGTTACCGGCTTGCTTACGCTTTCTACGATGCCCTTTACGATATCGACGGCCTTATCCTCATCGCGCATCAGGGCCGAACCAGAACCCTGTCTAACGACCTTGTTGACCGGACAGCCCATATTGATGTCGATGATCGCGTAATTGGTATTCTGATCGACATAGCGGGCTGCTTCCACCATCGAATCCTTCTCGTTTCCGAAAAGCTGTAATGTAACCGGATATAGATCATCGCCTTCAAGCATCTTCAAAGTCTTCTGATTGCGGTAGACCAGACCCTTGTCGCTGATCATCTCCTTGTAGACCAAAGAGGCTCCGTATTTAAGAGCCAGTTTGAGAAAAGCGTTGTTGGAGATGCCTGCCATCGGCGCAATCAACAGGTCATTTTTGAATTTGAGGTCTCTGATTTCGAGCATAGTCGATGATTGTTTCCAGTTCTTCCTTATCGATATGATATTCCTTGTTGCAGTACTCGCACTTGATGTCGACCTTGCCATCCTGATCAAGGATCTCTTCCAGGTCCTTGATATCCAGGGTAGTCAGTGCTGCCTTGAAGCGGTCTTTGCTGCAATCGCAGTGATAACGGATCGGATATTCATCGAGATAGACATAATCAGGGAAAAGTTCCTTCATCAGGGTATCGAAATCCGTTCCTTCATCTAAGATCGTAGAGATCGGCTTTAAGGTCTTTAACATGTTTTCCAGATAGACGATATCCGCTTCCTCATGTCCGGGCAATAACTGAATTACCAGTCCGCCTGCAGCCTTGGTGGTGGTATCGGTATCGACCAGTACACCAAGGGAAACGATCGAAGGGACCTGTTCCGATTGCATGAAATAAGACGCAAAATCTTCAGCGATCTCACCGCTTACCAAGGCGACTTCGCCACTGAAATTCTGTCTGATCTCATGACGGGTGACCTTAAGATAACCATCAGTCCCTACTGCCAGACCAACTGCCAGTTTATTACCGTCATTATATTTGAGATAAATGGTACGGTCGCCAACAAATCCTTTGACATCACCGTTTTTCATGGCTGAGACCATGATCGTACCGATCGGTCCGCCGCCATTGATCGAGATATCGACTTTCTCTTCCTCGTCCTTATACATCTGGGCCATGATCGCTGCCATGGTCATGGTACGGCCTAAAGCCGCCATGGATGTCGGATATAATCCATGTATCTTTCGTGCATCCTCGACCATCTGCTTGCTATCGGCGAAGTAGACGCGGGCATGCTCATTGAGTACCAAAGCTGTCTTAATATAGGAATTCATTAATGCCTCCTGTTTAAAAGAGTATTTTTCAATACTCTTTTATTCTATATATAAATCTTTTGATTTAAAGTATCTTTATTCTTTTTCGCCCAACGGTGTCCTGTCGGCTACATAGAAGATCACTAAACCGGCCAGGAAGAAGAAGGCCAGGGATCCGACAGCGATCGTGATCTCGCCGGTAACGCCCTTGACTACACCGATCAGGAATGAGCCTAAGAACGAAGCGCCCTTGGAGAAGATATCGTAGATACCGAAGTATTCACCGGCTTTTTCCGCCGGGATGATCTTTCCATAGTAGGCTCTGGACAGGGCCTGGATACTACCCTGGAACATTCCGACACCAAAGGCCATGATACCAAACTGCCAAAGGTTGCTTAAAGTCAGGGCATATAATGCAACCAGCAGATAACCGAAGATACAGATCTCGATCAGGGTACCGGTCTTAAAGCGCTTGGAAAGTCTCGCAAACAACAGGGCAAAGGCAAAGGCTACGACCTGCGTTGCCAGCAGGAAGATGACCTGTCCGACGGTATTGAGCTTTAAGTCCGTGCCGATATTGATCGCATTATCAATGATGGTATTGACGCCATCGATATAGAGGAAGAAGGCAACAAGGAATAACATTACCTTCCGGTTATGGGAAACGATATATTTGATGGTCTTGCCCAGGCGGGAGAAGACCTCCATGACTGCACCCTTTTGTCTTTCGACATAATAGATCTGCTTATAATTCTTAAGTAGCGGTACCGATACCGCAAACCACCAGATGGCAGTGACGGTAAAGCCGATGATCCTGGCTGTCTTCTTGCTGATGATCGCTGCCAGGGCCGCACCAAGCATACCCTCGCCGGCCATATAGGCAACCAGACAGATCAGGAAAGGAATACAACTGCCGATGTAGCCCCAGGCAAAACCATGGGATGATACCTCGTCCATCCTCTCTGGCGTAGTAACATCAGTTACCATGGCATCATAGAAGACTAAAGATGAAGAATAGGCGGTCTTGGCGATGATGAATACCACCAGGAAAGCAAACCAGGAATTGATGAATCCCAGCAGCTGACATCCCAGCACACCGATGATCAGCGAGGTGGTAAAGACCGGCTTCTTGAAACCTTTGTTATCAGCTACCGTTCCAAAGACCGGTCCGATAAAGGCGACGATGACGGTTACGATACTTGCTACATAAGCCCAATAGGAAGTCTGGACATCCGCATCCAGGCCACCCTGCGTAGCGATATCCTTAAACCAGATGGTGATCAGGGAACACGCCAGCATCGTGAAGGCGGAGTTTCCGACATCGTACAGGATCCAGGATTTCTCCAATTTGGTAAACTTGCTTTTTTCCATAATAACCTCTGTTTATTATTTGACTACGGCACCTAAGGCTGTAAGTTTTTCCTTTATTCCTTCGTATCCACGATAGATATGATAAGCATTGGTGATAGTCGTGCATCCTTCAGCGATCAGTCCGGCGATGATCATGGCTGCACCGGCTCTAAGGTCAGTCGCTTCAACTTCACAGCCCTTGAGTTTGCATGGTCCTTCAAACATGAAGTGATTGCTCTCGATCCTGGTCTTGGCACCCATCTTTTCCAGTTCGAAACAGTGTTTGTTACGTTCCTTATAGATGGTCTCTTCCACTTCACTGACACCTTCAGCCTGGGTGAGCAGGACACTGATCGGTGCCTGCAGATCGGTAGCAAAGCCCGGATATGGCTGGGTCTTGACGTTGACAGCCTTAAGATTTTCCGAATGATAAACGGTAACGCTGTCGATGCCGATATCCATCTTGACACCCATCTCCTTGAGTTTTAGAAGCAGTGACTCGATATGTTGCGGTATGACATTGGTTACCTTGACTTCGGAAGCCATGGCAGCAGCCATCAGGATATAGGTTCCGCTTTCGATGCGGTCCGGAATGATCTCATGGAAGCAACCGCCGAGTTTTTCCACGCCGTCAACGATGATCTCGTTGGTACCGGCTCCTCTGATCTTGGCTCCCATCTTATTGAGCATGGTGATGACATCGATGATCTCCGGCTCCTTGGCAGCATTTTCCAGGATCATACGACCCTTGCAATGAACGGCTGCCAGGATGATGTTGATCGTTGCACCGACACTTGGGAAATCGAGGTAGATGTGATTGCCTACAATCTCATCTGCGTAGATGGTGTAATATTCATTATCATATTCAACTGTAGCACCCAGAGCTTCAAATCCCTTCAAGTGATAATCGATCGGTCTAGGACCCAGATCGCATCCGCCAGGCATCTTGATCTTGACATATTTAAACCTGCCAAGCAGGGCCCCCATGAAATAATAGCTGGCTCTTAGCTTGGAAACATCCTCATGATCGAGAACAACATTTTTGATATCGCTTGGATCGATGATTAGATTATCCTCGTTTTTGGTAACATGAATATTCAAAGCTTCAAGCAGATTGATCAGACGGTTGACATCGCTGAT
>JAFWFB010000017.1 GCA_017512625.1 Erysipelotrichaceae bacterium | reverse complement strand
GCCCCGCAAAGAAACCGAAGACGCTTTGATGGCCGCTCCACTCGCCGCCGATCTGGTGCAGCTGATCGATAAAATGCTGCAGATAAAGGTCGATATCATCATCTTCCTTGACCAGTGACTTGAAATCCCAGCCACTGCTATGACCGATCATCATCTGCAGGTCATGGAGATAGAGGTAACCGTCTTCATAGGCACTCTTGATATCGTTATCGAACAGTTCATTGATCAGATAGTTGGAAGTTACGTTATAGCTGTTGGAAAAGATGAAACCGTTGACGGAATAGTTGCGGTAATAGTCATTGGTATCATCCATGTAGCTGTCGATGATGTCCTTATAGGAAAAGACACCGCTGTTGAATTCACGGATATTCTGATGCTGACGACGGTAAAGGATGTATGCTTTCGCAACATCCGAAAAGCCGCTTTCGATCAGTATCTTCTCAACGCTGTCCTGAATATCCTCCACGCCGATCAGATCATCATGGATCTTCTTGTCGAAATCGCTGACGACCTTTAGGGCCAGAGTGGTCAAAACATCGTCATGGGTATTCTTATTGCTGCTTTCAAAGGCCTTGCGGATGGCTTCCTTGATCTTGTTAAGATCGAATTCAACGATCTTGCCATCCCTTTTCTTAACCTGATACATGTTCACCTCTTATGATCACTTCTTCGATGCTATCTGATAATAGTTTTTTGTATTTATTAAGCGTCTCGATACTGGTACCGCAGATCTTTGAATCGATCGCATTCTCGCTTCTTTCATAAGGTACCAGATAGAGCCTTTTAGCTCCCTTGATCCACTTGGCCAGTTCGATGATATCCTTTTCCGCGATCAGATCATCGCTTATGACAAGGGTGAGATCATAATCGATCTTTCCCTTGATCAGATATTCGATAGAATGGTTAAGATCATCCAGATCCATGGAGTTCATGCCCATGCTTGATGCATATCTTTCCGGCTGGTTCTTGATCTCCAGACAGAGGTAATCGATCAGCTTTTCTTCGCATAATTCCTTCATCTTCAGGTAATTATGTCCATCGGTATGGATCTTAATCTTATAGCCAAGCCTTTTAAGCTGTCTTAAAAAGGCATCCAGGTCAGCGTAGGCAAAAGGATCGGATCCCTTGAGCACTACCGCATCCAGTCTGTCCTTGCGCTGCTTTAAGAAGGAGGTGATGTCCTCGAGGGGCATGCTGTTAACCCCTTCATTTAAAAAGACCAGATGGGAAAAGTTGCAGGTCGGACAGCGGTACGGGCAGCCGCCTACATAAAGGATGGCACTGAGATAGCCTTCGTATGCCTTAAAGGAACTCTTATCCATGCGATAGATCTTAAGTTCCTGTTCGCCTCCCCGATATGCTTCCCTGTTAAGGGCGGCTTCGATCAGCTTCTTGGAAGCATTGACATAGACATCCTTTTCTTCTTCGCTTAAAGCTTCCGATACATAGTTGAACCAGTCATTTTTGATCTGGTATAGCTGGGGTACCAGCTGCTTGCACTTATCGGTGGTATAGACTTCCTTGTTTCTTTTATCGTTATCGCTGACCCTGACGGTTACAAATCCGTTTTCTTCCAGTTTCTGAATCGATTTGGTGACTGTACCCTTATCGAAACTTCCTGTCTTGGCCAGATTGTTGAAGGAGATCCCTTCATTTTCAAAAATCAGCAAGATAAAGATCATCTGAGTATAGCCCAGATCATATTGGGATAAAGCATTATCGTAATAGCGCTGATTCAGCCGGTAAAGGACGGAAAGGTCCAGCG
>JAFWFB010000146.1 GCA_017512625.1 Erysipelotrichaceae bacterium | reverse complement strand
TGACAGAGGTAATCAAGTAATGTATTATAATAAAGCAATTGTTCTTTAGAAAGATATGAGGTGGCTTGAATTATGAAAAGAACTTATCAACCAAGTAAAAGAAAGCACCAGAAAGTTCATGGTTTTAGAGGCCGTATGGCAACTACCGGCGGACGTAAGGTCATCGCCAGAAGAAGAGCCAAAGGCAGAAAGACATTAACTGCATAAGGTTGTAAAGCCACTTAGGTGGCTTTTATTTTTAGATGAAAAAAGCATATCGGATCAGGAAAAACGAAGAGTTTTCTTCCATCATTCAAAATCATTATCGCAAGAGTAATGATTTTTATAATGTCTACTATGCCAAGAAACAGGAAGATCATGTCCGGGTGGGCATCAGTGTCTCCAAGAAGGTCGGAAACGCGGTAGTGCGCAACAAGATCAAAAGACAGATCAGGATGATGTGCCTGGACCTGATCGATTTCGAGGAAGGTGCTTTGGATTACATCATTGTTGTTAAAAAAGACTACCTGAACAACACCTTTCAATCTAATTTGCAAGAATTGAAAACCCTATTAAAAAAATGTAGAATATAAAAGTCTATAAAGGAGTATGTATGAAAAACAAAAGGACCTTATTGATCATCCTTTCAATAGTCCTGCTCATCGTTCTAAGCGGATGTGCCATTCCGACTGACGAGAACGGAGCGACTATCTTAATTGATGACAACACTACCTGGCGCTACATGTTTGACAGCGAAGGCATCTTCTCTTCCGTCTTCGTCTACCCGGTCGCCAAGTTGATGAACTACTTTACCAAGAATACCGGCAGTGCTCTGCTTGGTCTGGTACTTACTGTCGTAATTGCTTATACCATTATTTCCGTGCTTACTTACCGCAATACGGTCAATCAGCAGAAGATCACGGCCATGCAGCCGGAGATCGCCAAGATCCAGGCCAAGTATGAGGGACGCAGCGATGAGAATTCCCGTATGCGTCAGGCTCAGGAAATGCAGCAGTTATACGCCAAATACAAGCTTAACCCGCTTACCAATATCATCGGAACATTCATGCAGATGCCGCTGATGATCGCCATCTGGCACGGCGCTCAGAGAAGCTATGAAGTCGTAAACGGATCGATCGGCGACATGAAGCTTTCCGTTACCCCGTTAGATGGCATCCGCAGTGGAAAGTTCGGCTATCTGATCATCTTCCTTTTGATGGTAGTATTCCAGTTCGTTTCCATGATGCTGCCTAACTGGCTGGCTCAAAGAAAAGCCAAGATGGAAGCTGAAAAACACTTCCGTAAATACGTCAAGACCCCTAATCCGGCCGCAAACACCGCCTATATCATGATGGGTGTCATTGCCTTTTTGGCCTTCACCTGGCCGGCAGCTATGTCTGTCTACTGGGCAACCAGTTCCTTCATCAACTGCATTAAGCTGTTGGTGATCAATTACTTTATCAACAACAAAAAAGAAAAGGAAGCTTAGTCATGCAAGAATACAAAGGAAAAACGCTGGACGAAGTATTGAATACCATCGCCTCTGAAAAGGGTTGCGAAGTAGCTGATATCATCTATACCGTCCTGGAAGAGAAAAAGGGTATCCTTGGCATCGGCTCCTATGTACTGGTTGAAGCTTATACCAAGGAAGATATCAAGGAATTCATCTTCGAATATCTGGGATCATATTTCACCGGTCTTGGACAGGGTGTCAAAGTTGAGATCTATGAAAAGGATGATGAATACAAAGTCAACCTCAATACCGATAACAACGCCATCGTCATTGGCAAGAATGGTCAGACCTTAAGAGCGATCAATACCGTCTTAAGAGGCGCCTGCAACTTCAATTTCAAAAAGCGCATCAATGTCTCGGTCGATATCAATCACTACAAGGAAGACCGTTACCGCAGGGTAAAACAGCTGGCTAAGAAGGCTGCCCTCGATGTCCGTAAGACCAAAATGGACATCACCCTGGATCCGATGCCTAATGATGAAAGAAGAGTCATTCACCAGTATCTGAATGATTTCGATAACATCAAGACTGAATCAGTCGGTGAAGGGCGCAATCGTCGTTTAGTTGTCAAATACTCAGAAGAAGCTTAAGGCTTCTTCTTTTTTGTATAAAAAAAGCTCCTTTCAGAGCTTTCCTTTCAGTTTGTCGAAACTTTCCTGAGCAGCTTTGATGACAGCTGCCTTTAATTCTGCTTCCCCATACCCCGGGTTATTGGCGATGATCGTTTCTATGTTTTCTACCAGTGAATCGCTGGTAGCCTTAACATTTTCCATGATCTCTTCATAATCCTGATTGGA
>JAFWFB010000002.1 GCA_017512625.1 Erysipelotrichaceae bacterium | reverse complement strand
CAGTTGTCGAAGCGGCAATCATGATAATAGTCCTTTAAAAAGCGCAAAGACTTGGAAAGATAATCGATGTCCATGTCCCGGAAATACAAAGAACTGAATCCTGGCGTATCAGCGATAAGCGCCTCTTTGACAAAATAGAGTTCATGATGGGTCGTGGTATGCTTGCCCCGGTTTAAGGCCTTGGATATCTCCTGCGTTTTCAGATGCAGACTGCTATCCAGAAGATTTAACAGAGAGGATTTGCCAACTCCGCTTTGGCCGCAGATAACGCTGGTCTTGTTTCGCAGCAGTGCAAGCAGTTCTTCATTCAGCTGGTTGTAATTGTGATCGATGACCAGATAGCCCATCTTGGTGTAATTGTCATGGATCTCCTTATATCCTTCAGGATCGAGATCGGTCTTGGATACGATGATGACTGGTTCCACTTCCTCGTATTCGATCATGACGATCAGTTTATCGACCAGTTTATAGCTAAAATCAGGGTCCTTTAAGGACATCATGATCAAAGCCTGATCGACATTGGCGATCTTTGGTCTTTTAAGCTGGTTGCGACGCGGCAGCAGATCGACGATGATGGCCTGATCGCTGTTGATGACATATTCGACATTGTCACCGAGGATGACCTTATCGTTAAAGCGCATCTTGCCTGCTAAAAGGACATCATCGATGATCCTGCCATCTTCAGCAAGCAGGGTATAGCGGTTGGAGATTTTCCTGATTACTTTACCGATCATATCAATAGACGTATAAAACTACCGCATTATCAGCTGACTGGATAAACATTCCGCCGACCGACGGATCGCTGCCATAGACGTGTCCCGTTTGAAGTTCAGCCTTTTCTTCTTCACTCAGTCCGCTGGTATCATATTGGGCCAGTTCGATCCTGATTCCCAGCCCCGCAAAATAATCCCTTGCTTCCTGGGTAGACATGCCGATGATCTCACGCGGGATATTGACGCTTGGATAAGCGACATAGGTAAGACGGATGTCCTGATAGACATTCGGATCTAATTTATCATTCGGCAAGATCAGCTCCTGGGAGACGATCTTACCCGGTGTATTCTCGATGTCTTCCACTGTATTGGAAACCACCGTCACGTGGCTATAGTACTTATTGAGATCTTCCTTGGCTTCCAGGATGTCCCAGCCGACATAGTCCTTCATGATCAGATAGATGCCATCGGAGACGGTGACCTTGATCTTGGTGCCGACTTTGACCTCTTCGGAAACGCCCGGTTCACTGTCGATGATCAGTCCCTTTTCAACATCATCGGTCACGATACGGGTGATGTTGCCGGTATCGATACTGATGCCATAATCTTCCAGGAATTTGTTAGCATCGACAACGGTCATATAGGAGATATCCGGAATGACGACATTCTTCTTCTCTTCCTTGAACGCTCCGCCAAGATAGAGGATGATGAAAACCAGTACACCGACAATGGCTAAGACCAGAGTCATCATGACACCGATCAGGATCGACGAGCGTCTTTCCCTGTTTTTGATGAAGCGCTCAGTTTCTTCCTTATCTTTTTCACTGGTATCAAGATCGATCGGTGCATCGTTTAAATGTTCATTGTTAAGGCAGACATTCAGATCCGAAAGCATCTCCAGTACGGTCTTATAACGTTTGGAAAGATCCTTGGCAGTCGCCTTTTTGACGATGTTCTCAACGCTTTGATGGATACTGTTGTTTACCTCGCAAACGCTTGGGATCTCGCTTTTTACGTGTTCAAGGGCGATCGATACCGGATTATCGCCATTGAACGGGACATTTCCGGTAAGCAGTTCATAGAAGACGATACCCATCGCATAGATATCCGATTGCATGTTAGCCGGCGAACCCTTGGTCAGCTCCGGTGCCATATAATGGACTGAACCGATGATGGTATCCGATTCGGTAAGTTGCATCGCATCATGTGCCAAGGCAATACCAAAATCCAGTACCTTTAAGGTACCGTCATCCTTGATGATGATATTCTGGGATTTGATATCACGGTGAATGATGCCTTTCTCATGCGCAGCTGCTACAGCCTTGCATAACTGCTTCATCAGAAAGACGCTTTCCCTTTCGCCTAAGGCTCCCCTTTTGGCGATAAGTTTCTTCAGGGTCGGACCCTTGATATATTCCATGACGATATAGTAGTTGTTATCCTCTTCCCGGATATCATAAATATCGACGATATTGGGATGAGAAAGATTGGCTATGCTTAGCGCTTCTCTCTTGAAGCGCTCAATAGCAGCCTTATCGCCGTTTAATTCACTCTTTAATACTTTAATGGCAACCTGCCTGTCCAACAGCTTGTCCTTGGCAAGGAAGACATTGGCCATTCCGCCTTTGCCAAGCAATGACAGGATCGTGTAACGCTCATTTAAGTAGTCTGCCATATTATTCCTTTTCTACGATAATGAAGCTGATATTGTCGTAACCCTTGTTATCCAATACTTCCTTTAAGATCGTATCGGCAATGGTATCCAGATCTTCATCTCTATCCAGTAATTCACAGATTCTTTCCTTTTCCATGAATTTGTAAAGACCATCTGTGCAGATCAGATAACGCTTGACCGGTTCATCGATGACGAATAAATCGGCTTTAACACCGACATCGCCGCCAATAGCCTTGGTGAGATAACTCTTACGGTAGTCAGCCAGACGTTCAACGGAATCAAGCAGATTGGCTTTCTTAAGCTCGTTGGCGTAGTTGTGATCCTCTGAGACCTGCTTTAGTTCGCCAGCCGTTGTAAGGATATAGGTACGGCTGTCTCCGCAATTAAGACAGATCGTATAATTATCATCAAAATAAATGCCCGAAAAAGTGGTTCCCAGTCCCTTTAAATCGGTACGGGAAACACCGAGCGAATAGACTTCGTCATTTACTCTGGTAAACAGTTTATCCAGATATTCCTTAAGACCCTCAAGATTTTTGTAAGGACGATGGAATTTCTTAAAGCGTTTGCCTAAAGTCTCGATCGCAAATTTGCTCGCAGTAGCGCCGGCATTGGCGTTGGTGATGCCATCGCAGACTGCAGCGATATAATTGCCATGACGGTCCAGGCAAACGCCCAGATTGTCTTCGTTTTCTGTTTTTAAATAACCT
>JAFWFB010000145.1 GCA_017512625.1 Erysipelotrichaceae bacterium | reverse complement strand
CGTCATCAATGACCGCAAGATCTTAGGCGACAATGGCATGTGTTCGGTAATCGTCTGCATCGATTCCCGCACCAATAAGATCCTATGCAAGCCTTCACTGGTCACCAGGGGATTTGTCAATACCCGTACCAACAAGGCGATGCTTAAGGAAAGCGAGACGATCGTCTACGAAAACCTTAAGAGTCTTATGCAACAAAGGATCACTTTCAACGATCTTAAAAATTCCATAAAAAAATGCCTCTCTGCTTACTTCTATGAGCAGACAGGCCGCAGTCCGATCATTGTTCCGGTCATTCTCAATCACCGGGATGCCATGAAAAAGAATTAAGGTCGAATCAGCTTAAGATAACAATATCTTGTAAGATGCGCATCGAAGCTTGCTTCATGCGCATTTTCTGTATTTACATAGCCCAGCCTTTTAGCCAGGTTGACCAGCGATATCCGGCCATATTCCTTATTGGCATAGCGCATCAGATCAAAGGATTTCTCCTTATCGATCCTTATCCCCGCATGTTCTAAAAAGCGGTCATCGAAATAGCGGTTGTTATAGCCGACGATCATTTCCGCTTCATCGAAGATCTCCTGGATCACCTGCTTAAAATCGGCGAAAGCCAGACAATCTTCTACCATCTCCCGGCCGATATGGTTTACCCGATAGGCACCGGGCCAGCTTAGGTGCTTTATGGGCCTGATGTAATGGCTAAAGAGCTCGTTTCCTTCGATGTCGATGATCGATAGCTGCAGTATCTCATCGTTATACCAGGATAAACCGGTAGTCTCGATATCATAGAAGATAACTTTAGCGGCCATAATACATCTTTTCCACTCTGATCTTTCCCTCTTCAAAATAGACTAGGGCATAAGTTCTGGTCGGTTCATTGCGGTTAAAGCGCAAGGAACCGGGATTGATCAATGTCACACCATCGATCTCATCATAGCTGAAGATATGCGAATGACCGAAAAAGACGATGTCACATCCATTGCTTTTAGCCAGGTTTGCGAGAAGATACTTGCCATCATAGTGCTCCAGATAGCGGTGACCATGAATAAGCAGGATCTTGTGATCTTCTACATCGATGATCCGAAACAGTGGCAGGTCATGATCATAGTCACAGTTCCCCCGGACAGAGATATACTCGCCAAGCTCCTTTTCCGTCATCAGGCTGTCCCCGCAATGAAAAAAATATGATGCATCATTATGAAGCATCGCAATATCATTTAAACAATCGATTCCGTGATTATCGGAAGTTACAACTACTTTCATCCGGTATACCTGTAAATATGTTCCATCGGGTCAACGATGATAAAGCCATAGTTACCGATGACGCTATCGATATATTCAAAAACTTCCTTGGAGTATCTGGTCTCGTTGTCCAGATCGATCGTCAGTCCCAGCTGGTAATAGGTATGACCCGGGACCAGATCGCTTTCGCCACTATCATAGGCCTGCTTGAGGGTATGGTAATCGATATAGCCCTCTTTCATGGTGGTATTGACAAAATTGGTGGATTCGAAATGCTGATTTACATCATCGATCAGCGACAGCAAAGGGACCCGCGCGATCCTGCGCAGATAGATCTCCTTGCTGGTCTTCATGAAATCGACCGGTGTCAGATCAGTCACCTCATAGCAGTATACCGTTTCAT
>JAFWFB010000144.1 GCA_017512625.1 Erysipelotrichaceae bacterium | reverse complement strand
TCCAAAACACCTATGGCTACGATCTTTCCAAGACTTTGGATGAGATCCGTCCCAGCTACCGCTTCAACGAGACTTGTCAGGGAACGGTACCGCAGGCTATTATCGCTTTTCTGGAAAGCAATGACTTTGAGGATGCTATCCGTAATGCCATCTCACTGGGTGGTGACAGTGATACGCTGGCAGCGATCACCGGCAGCATGGCAGAAGCCGCTTATGGCATTCCCGACCGGATTAAAGATAAGGCTTGTTCCTATCTGGATAAACCGCTTAAGGATGTACTTGAAAGATGGGAAGAATTCGTTCCCGGTAAAAGATAGTAAGATACGCAAATCTTATGTTTAAAATAAAAAAAGCCATGGAATATCCATGGCTTTGTTAACTGTTATTGGTTTTTAACCGACCATCTCGACGCCTTTAACGCCCGGAACTTCATCCAGCAGTAAGGCTTCGACACCATCTTTCAAAGTAGCATCAAGGGCCATGCATCCGACACAGGCACCGTGTAAACGCACATAAACGATGCCGTCAGCAAATGCAACGAATTCGATATCGCCTCCGTCACTTTGAATATATGGTCTGATCTTTTCAATAACTCTAATAATCTGTGCTTCCACGTCATTGATTATAGCACTTAATCTTAATCATGCTACAATAATGCATATGAGTGATATCCGCGATTACAAACCGGGCATGATCGTATACGGAAAGGTCAATGGCATCAAGCCATATGGCGTTTTCGTCAACTTCGATAACGGTGTCTCCGGTCTGATCCACATCAGCGAGATCTCCAATGGTTTCGTCAAAAAGATCGACAATTACATCAAGGTCGATTCCTATATCCTGACCAAGGTCATCGATGTCGATTACGAAAACCGGCAATTGAAGCTTTCCTATAAAGCGCTCAATCAAAGAAAGCGCAATTCCAATAAGGCTTATCAAAGTGAATTGCCTGCGGAAAAGATCGGCTTTAAGACCATTAAGGATAACCTGGAGAAGTGGAAGCAGGATTATCTGGTCAAAAACGGATTAAAAGAAAAAGAGGACTGAGTCCTCTTTTATTATTCGTTATTTATTGATCGCCCCCGCAATATCATCCGTGTAGTAGATGTTGTATCCTTCGGCTTCGATCAGGTTAGGACAGTTTAACGGATGATCGGCCCTGGTGATGAAGATGATGGAGATGGTGGTATCATAGGCCTTTTCAAAAGCCTGTTTGACTTCCATCGCCTTTTCATATGGCAGGGTAAAGATGGTCGTACTTAAGAAATCAGCCAGTCCTGAATCATCAGTGATGATGGTGACACTTTCATAGTAGTCAGCCGGATAGCCGGTAGACAGGTCGATGATATGGTGATATTTATTGCCATTTGGGGCGTAATAGAAATTGATGTAGTTTCCGGACGTTACGACTGTCGCATCAAGCGGGGTAACAAAGGAGACGATGCCACTGGCGATCAGACCCGGGTTGCGGATGGCGGATACCCAAAGATCGCCGGTATCTTTGGTGCCGATGGTCTTGATGTTTCCTCCCGCATCCAGTGCGCCATGTTCCAGACCCTCAGCCTTAAGGATCTCGGATACCACCTGAGCAGTATAACCCTTGGCGATACCGCCGACATCCAGTGAGATATCCGGATCGCTTATATAGACCGTATCATTCTCATCATCGATCTCGAGGTATTCCAGACCTCTTAAAGGAAGGGCTTTTTGAATCGCTTCATCATCGGGATCGATCACCGAGTCCCGGTAATGATGCCAGAGGGAAAGCAGGTTTCCGGAAGTAATGTCGAAACTGTCATTGATGCTTGTCGCCTTGATGACGAAGTTAAGCATGTCGATGATCTTCTGATCGACCTTGACCGGTGCGATACCGGCCTGGTCATTGATGGTCTTAAGGTTATTGATGCCTTCGTATTCGTGGTAGATGTCAAAGAGTTGGTGATAGGTCATGAAGTTTTCCTTGACGATGTCAAAATAGTGGTTGAATTCCTCTTCGCTTTCCGTATAGGCGATCAGGGATACATAGGTATCGAAGCAGCCTTCAGCGGAAGTATTGGAATATTTGGTGAGCTTCGGTTTGCTCGTGCAGCTGCAAAGCAAAAAGCAAAGCAATAAGGCAATGGTTAGCGGTTTTTTCATACCTGATATTATACCATAATGATATAATGATACTCGTGGAGGATATGCTATGTCGTTTTTATTAGGACCAATGTGCAATAAGATCCCCGGTCATAAAGACATGAGCGTCCATGAAGAAGTCATCACGATCGATGATCATAAATATCTTCAGGAAGCCTATATTCCTTTGGCAGTCTATGGCGGCGTTACCGCTACCTTGCTGGTAAAGGAAGGAGATCATGTACTGATTGGTCAAAAACTTGCAGAAAGAAACGATAACTTCTATGTTCCGGTCTTCGCTTCGATCAGCGGAACGGTCAAGGGTATAGTTAAGAGGATGGGTTCCAACCTGAGACCGGCGGATCATCTGGTTATCGAAAATGATTTCAAATATGAAACCATTAAGGCTGATCCATTCAACTGGGAAACGGCCTCAAAGGAAGAGATCCTGGAATTCACCAAGTCGATGGGATTAGTCGGACAGGGTGGTGCCGGATTCCCTACTTACTTCAAGTATCGTACCGACGCTTGCGAGATGCTGATCATCAATGGCGTTGAGTGTGAGCCTTACATCACTTCCGATGCCAAGGGCATGGAGTGCTATCCGGAATACTTCCGTGAAGGTGTCAGAGCCATGTTCAAGATGAGCGGTGCCAAGAAATGTGTCATCGCTTTAAAGGAATACAAGGTCGAACTGATCAAGTCGCTGAAAGAATTATTCAGCGACTTGCCTGAAGTCGAAGTCATCGGTGTCAAGGATGCTTACCCGATGGGTTGGGAGCGCAAACTGGTAGAGACGGTTACCGGCAAGACTTACGAACGTCTGCCGATCGAGACCGGATCCATCGTTTCCAACTCAACTTCAGCTATCAAGCTGGGTGAGTCGATGAAGACCGGCTTGCCGATGAGCACCAAGATGGTGACTGTCAGTGGCGAAGCTGTTAATCATCCGGCCAATGTGATCTGTCGTCTGGGTACCCCGATCAAGGCTTTGATCGAAAGCTGCGGCGGTCTTAATACCGAGACCGTATTGCTGGTAATGGGTGGCCCGATGATGGGTAATTCCGTTATCAAGGATGAGGTCGTCATCAACAAGACTGATAATGCCCTGACCATCCTGCATTATGTTGAGAGCAAGGAGATCGGCTGTCTGCGTTGCGGACGCTGTGTCGACCATTGCCCGGCAGGTCTGGAACCGGTCAATATCGTCAATGCCTACAAGGCTAAAAACAATGATCTTTTAAACAAGTTAAAGATCAGAGATTGTATTGAATGCGGAATGTGTTCCTATGTCTGTCCAAGCAAGATAGACGTTACCGAATATATCTGTCGTGCTAAAAGGACTTTAAAGTAAGGAGGTAAGGATCAATGGTTGCTAAATATAAAGCCGGACCGGCGATAAGAGATAAAGCTTCGACCGGCAGGATCATGCTGGAATTCACGCTTGGTCTGTGTGTTGTCTACCTTTACAGTCTGATCAATGCCTATCTCACTTTGGGACCTGCTTATGCTGTAAATATTCTGACTATCCTTGCTGCCTCACTGGTAACAAGCGTAGTCTGTGAAGCGATCTATGCGCTGATCACCAAGAAAGATGTCAAAGAGTTCCTTAATAATTCCTATCCTTGGGTAACTCCGATGGTCATCGCCTTGGTAATGCCGATGAACATGAAGATCTATCCGGTCATTGCTTCGACCCTGATCGGTGTCTTCTTCGGAAAACTGGTCTATGGCGGTTTCGGACAGAATATCTTCAATCCGGCCGGTGTTGCCAGAGCTGTCATCTTCGCTTCCTTTGCTGCCAATACCAACCCGGATCTGGTTACCGGAGCTACACCATGTGCTTCCGTCAACACCGTTTCCTGGCTGCCAATGGCCGGCGATCTGCCTACATTGATCTCCGATTTCGGCGGAGTAGGCGGACTGCTGCTTCAGAATTTCTCATCGACCATCGGTGAGGCCAGTTCCCTGGTCATCATTCTGGTCTGCGTCTATTATGTCGTAAGGGATGTCATCGACTACCGTATCCCGTTATCCTATGTTGCTACCATCTTCATCGGTGCAACGGTTGCGGGTGCCTTTAACGGATTAGGACTTACCTATGGTCTGTTCCATATCCTTTCCGGTGGCGTCTTATTTGGTGCCGTATTCATGCTGACCGATCCGGTCACTTCACCAATGACTGCTCCGGGCAAGATCTTATTCGGCATCTTCGCCGGTATGGTCTGCTTACTGATCAGATTCCTTGGCAATGCGCCAGAGGGTGTCTTATTCTCGATCCTGATCGCCAACATGGTTACCCCATTGATCGATCGGATCTTCGCTGGCAAGCAGACCGAACTTATTGGCAAGGCCTACAAGTTTTTGGCCGGCGCTTTAGCATTAGTCGTCTTATTTACCGGTCTGATCGGCTTTAGCCATGAAGACAAGGAATATGTATCCATTCATAAACCGGTATTCGACCATGGTGAGACTTTGACCATCAAGGACGAAGATTACCGTCGCTTCAGTGTACAACTGGTCGATTCCAGTACCGAAGGCAACCTGACTACCTATAAGCTGGATGCCAAGGGATATGGACTGATCGATCCGGAAGGACATGCGCAATATGCGACCGTCGAATACAAACGCAATGAATTCACCATTGTTGTAAACAACGATACCAATACCGTTGAAAGTGTCAGTTTCGATGTCTTCGGCGATACACCGGATATCGGTGACGCCTGTGTCGGAGAAGCCTTCCTCGAACAGTTTATCGGTGCCGGACCTGATTCCAGTGTCGACGTCGTAAGTGGCGCTACCTGGACATCCAAGTCAGTCATGGCTGCTGTCTTCTATGCCTTAAATGGCGGTAAGGCTTACAGTGTAGGCAGTACTGAAACCATTGGCAGTCCGGAAGATTACGCTAAGTTTACCGGCAGCGAATACACCGTTTCCAGAAACGATGATGGTTCATACCACATCGATGTTCGCGGTTACGGTCTGATCGATCCGGAAGGACATGCTCAATACGCTACCGTTACCTATACCAAAAACGGTTTTGATATCACTGTTGAAGACGGCAAGGTCGCAAGCATCGTCTGGACCAACTTCGGCGATACTCCTGGTGTCGGTGATGCCTGCTTGAGCGATGATTATCTTGCTTCCTTCGTAGGCAAGGGAATCGGCGATGAGGTCGATCTGATCTCGGGTGCCACCTGGACTTCAAGAAGTATCGTTGCAGCCATCAGTGCTGTATTAGGAGGTAGCCACTAATGAATAAAACTGTTAAATTAGCTGCATTCTTAGGAATCGTCAGTGCCATCTCCGCCCTTTGTGTATCCCTCGTCTTCGGTATTACCGATCCGATCATCCAGGAAAACCTGATCGCTGCTGAAAAAGCCAATCTGGAACTGATGGTTCCGGGTGGTGAATTCAGTGTCGTTGATGGCTATAAGGATGAATCCGGACTGATCGAAGGCATCTATGAGGTCAAGGGACAGGGTTATATCTTCAAACTGACCGGTTATGGATATTCTTCGACCCAGATCGTCTTCTTAGCCGGACTTAACGAAGATGGAACTGTCTATGGTCTTGTCCCACTGCAGCAGCAGGAGACCAGCGGATATGGTTCACGTTGCTTCGAGCAGGACTATATCGATAAATTATGTCAGACCGCAGCCGGTGCTGAGTTTGATACCTTATCCGGAGCTTCACTTACCAGTGGCGCTCTGATCAGCGGATTGAACGCAGCCAGAACAGTGCTGGCCGGCTTGCAGTAAGGAGGTAGAAAATGCTGGAAAATTTTAAGAATGGTTTTATAAAAGAAAATCCTGTATTCTCATTATTCCTTGGCATGTGCAGTGCCCTGGCTGTTTCTACGACTCTGAATAATGGCCTGGGAATGGGTGTTTGCGTAACGATCATCCTGATCGTCTGCAACGTTGTCATCTCCCTGCTCAGAAAGATCACGCCGAACGAGATCCGTATTCCGGTCTTCATCGTCGTAATCGCTTCAGTTGTATCCATCGTTGACATGCTGGTACACGCCTATGCGCTTTCCCTTTACGATTCACTGGGCATGTTCTTGCAGCTGATCGTCGTTAACTGCATCATCTTGGGAAGAGCAGAAGCCTTTGCAAGCAAAAACGGAGTCTTAGCCAGTGCCATTGATGGCCTGGGCATGGGACTGGGTTATACCTTTGCGATCTGTCTGATCAGTGTTACCAGGGAATTCCTGGCAACCATGTCGATCACTTTAATTAATCCGTTTACCAATGAAGTAATCTTCAGTTTCGCACCTGCAGCTTTGGAAGCTTACAAGATCAGCCTGTTCCAGTCTTCGACCGGATCATTCCTGGTATTTGCCTGCTTCGCTGCCTTATTCAGCGTACTTAAAAACCGTAAACCAAAGGAGGCTGCTAAATAATGAAAGACTTATTCCTGATGGCCATTGGCCTGGTATTTATCAATAACGTCGTTCTGACCAAGTTCCTTGGTTTATGTCCGTTTGTCGGTGTTTCCAAGCGTAGCAAGGATTCATTAGGTATGGGACTGGCAGTAATCTTCGTCGTATTCGTATCTTCGATCATTACCTATGCCATCTATCACCTGATCTTAAAACCTTTGGATATCACTTACATGCAGCTGATCACCTTCATCCTTGTAATCGCTTCCTTCGTACAGTTTACGGAAATGTTCATCAAGAAGAACTCACCAACCTTATATAAGTCTCTTGGTGTCTATCTTCCTTTGATCACTACCAACTGTATCGTATTGGCAGTCGCTAACCAGAATATCTCTCAGGGTTATTCCTTTGTGGAGATGCTGGTGCATTCAGTTTCCGTACCTCTTGGTTTTGCCATCATGCTCTATATCTTTGCCCTGATCAGGGAAAGACTTGATAGCGCCGATACACCAAATGCTTTCAAAGGCAATCCGATCGCTATCATCACCTTGGCGATCATGGCCTTGGCCATGGCCGGACTGGCAGGAATCGCCTAAATGAAAGTCTTATATGCCATCATCGTCTTGCTGGCGATGATCGGAATTTATATTTTCGCCTATACCAAAAACCGCAAGACTCCCGTACCGGAGGGTTGCGAAGAATTAAGCGAGAATTGCGCCGGATGCAGCGTCATGCTCTGTCCGCTTCGTAAGGAGGAAAAGATATGATCAAAGCAATTGGGGTTATGTTGGTAGTTGGTGCCCTTCTCGGTATCATGTTGGCGATCTCAGCAGTCGCATTCGCCGTTAAGGAAGATGAAAGAGTCACGACCGTGA
>JAFWFB010000143.1 GCA_017512625.1 Erysipelotrichaceae bacterium | reverse complement strand
ATCTTCATGCACGGAACATCGGTATAACCGTCACCGATGTAGATCATATGGGAATAAGGGACGTATTTCTCGTCGTCCTTGGTCGATTTATTGAGATCAGCGTCATTATCGGCGTCAAAGACACCCTTGTTGATCCTAAAGATGTATTGGGTCTTGGCGGTATAGTTGACGACCCGACTAGGCCAGATGATGCCTTCTTCAAAGGCGTATTCACAACCATAGATCTTCTTGAATTCCTTGGCGATCGAGGATCCGTTTAGGATCTCTGCCAGTCCGGAAGAGATGATATAGTGCTCGACTTCCAGCCCTCTTTGCTTTCCGTATTCGTTGATACGCTTAAACCAGGAACGGACGCCGGGATAATACTTGACCTGCTTTCCTTCTTCCCGCAAAGCCTCATTGCTTAGACCGGGATATTTCATCATTACCAGCAGCATGTAGGCCAAAACGCCATCCATGTGGCACTTGGCTCCGATATCCGCAGCCTCCTTCCACATCCTTTTTGGATCGTCATAGCCCATGTGCCGGTGCATGGAAAATTCCTGCATGTTCTTCGGCGAGAGGGTCTTGTCAAAATCATAGATAATGGCTACTTTATTACTTCTCATTTTATATCTCGTTTAAATTCTTGATGGCTTCGATGTAGATCTTTTCCTGCAGCTTGAATTCCTCAACGGATAGACATTCATTGGCGTTATGGATGTGATTGTCTGCACCTAAGAATTCACAGCCAAAGGCGATGCAGTTATTGATGCCCTTGGAATAGGTACCGCCGCCGATCGCAAACATCTCAGTCTGATCATCGCCGGTAACATCAGCGTACGCCTTTTTCAAAGCCCTTAACATCGGTCCGTTCGGATCAAAGAACAGCGGTTCGACCGCTTTTCCCAGATCCAAGCTATGGTGTTCATCGTTCATCTGCTCTTCCATCTTTTCGATGACCTGATTGCTTCTGGTAAGCACCGGGAAGCGGATATCGATGGTAAAGAAGATATCGACGCCTTGCTTGCGGATGATACCGACATTGAAAGTAAGATCGGTATACTGGTCCTTGAAATCGATGCCCAAAGGCTCACCATGAAGGCTTAAGCCGATGAAGCGATGGTAGTAATCGCTCATCACATCGTCAAAGCCGGATTCATATAAGGCTTCCATCAGATAGCTGATGGCGTTTCTTCCGAGCTCTGGCGTCGAAGCGTGGGCAGCTACACCATAGACGGTGATCGTCCAGGCTTCAGCTTCCTCAAACTCGAAGCGGATATCCTGCTTGCTTAAGTAGGCTTCAAATTTATCCTTATCGATCGATCCGGCCGGGATAACCACCCTTACCTTGGATGCGACCGCATTGGAAACAAAGCCGCCATCGATATCGATGATCTTCGATCCTTTGGTGATCACGCTGCCACCGACGATGCCCTTTTCCGCGAAAATACCCGGGAAATTAGCATCCGGTGTAAAGCCCAGATCGATATGTCCTTCCTTTTCCACGTAGTGAGCCAGACAGCGCGATCCGCTTTCTTCATTGCAGCCTAAAATGAGTCTGACCTTTTTCTTAAACGGATAATCGTTTTCGATCAGATATTTTAAGGCATACATGCTCGCAACAGCAGCTCCCTTATCGTCGGATACACCACGGCCATAGAGATAGCCGTCCTTTTCGATCATCTCAAACGGATCGCTGTCCCATCCTTCACCACTCGGTACGACATCCAGATGAGCCAGGATACCAATGGTCTTATCTCCTTGGCCGGTCTGGCCATAGCCACAATAGTAGTTGAGATTGGTGCTTTTAAGTCCGACCTTATCCATCATGGCCAAAGCATCGTCAAGGACCTTGCGGTTTTCGGAACCAAAGGGCAACTGATCTTCCGAGAAGACTGAATTATGGGAAACCAGCTTTCCAAGATCGGCTTTCATCGCTTCGATGTTTTCTTCGATAAACTTATTTACGTCCGTCATCAGTATCACCGAAGGTCTCCTTGAACAGGTCAAGCAACTGGGCCTTTTCTTCCTCTGTCATCTTTCTTTCGTGAGCATCATGGCCATCGATGGTTCCTTCGTGATAGGATACCACTTCGCCATTGACGACATTGACGAATGCCGGGACATAGATCTTATCGGTCGTAAAGGATCTGAAGATCTCATAGTTGCTCATGTAAGCTTCGTTGTCCTCGGTACGGGTATCTTCGCCATCCGGTTTAACGTCGACATAGTAGACCTTATAGTTTTTGCCTTTCAGATAATTGCCTAAGATAGGCAGCAATTCCTCGCACCATGGACAGCCTTCAAAGCCATATAAAGCCGTGAAGGATCCGCCGTTTTTAAATTTAGTAGCGATCTCTTCGTAGGATGATTTAACGAAGTTGCTCATGCTCAGGATATCCTGATAGGCGCTGGTATCTACCGGATCGATCTCACAGCCTTCGTTGCCGCAGGCATCAGGCTGATCCGGTACAACGACCGGCTCCGGCTTCTTGGTACAGCCAAAAAGCATCATGAGCGCTAAGAGTATTACCAGTATTTTTTTCATAACTATGCCTCCTTTTTGATAGTTAAGCGTATCGGGCAGTGATCGGAACCGTAGACCTCATTCAGGATCTCGCTGTCCGTAACATCACCAAGCAGTCTTTCCGATACGATGAAGTAGTCAATACGCCAGCCAACATTTCTTTCCCTGGCCCTGGTACGGTATGACCACCAACTGTATTTGACCTTCTCGGGATAAAGTTCCCTGAAGGTATCCTTAAAACCTGAATCAAGAAGGGCTTCAAACTTCTCCCTTTCCTGGTCGGAGAATCCCGCTGAGAAGTGATTGTCATCAGGGTTACTCAGGTCGATCTCATTATGTGCAACATTAAGATCACCGGTATAGATGACCGGCTTTACCTGATCAAGCTTAACCAGATGTTTTCTTAAACGGTCTTCCCATTGCTGACGGAAATCGAGTCTTAATAAGCCATCCTTGCTGTTAGGGACATAGGCATTGACGAAGAAGAAATCTTCAAACTCCAAAGTGATGACCCTTCCTTCATCGCAGCCTTCATCTTCAATATCATAAGTAACGCTTATCGGTTCTTTCTTGCTCAGCACCAGGGTGCCGCTGTAACCTTTTCTTTCCGCGTCATTCATGTACAGGTGATAACCCGGAAAATCGAAAGTCAGCTGATCCCGATGCATCTTGGTTTCCTGCAGGGCCATGATATCCGGATCTTCCTGATTCAGGAAATCCATGAAGCCCTTGCTCATGCATGAGCGAAGACCATTGACATTCCAGCTGATCAGTTTCATTCGATATAGACCCTTTTCATGACTACCGGCTGTAATGGACGGTCATAGTAATCCGTAGGGGTTTCAGCGATACGATCCAGTACTTCATATCCTTCCACCAGCCTGCCAAAGGATGCATATTGTCCATCCAGATGCGGGGCATCCATGTGCATGATGAAAAACTGCGAACTGGCCGAATTAGGATCCATGGCTCTGGCCATAGAGATGACACCACGGGTGTGCTTTAAAGGATTGTCATGACCATTGGCCTTGAATTCACCAACGATATTCTCCTTTGAACCGCCACTACCATTGCCAAGCGGATCGCCGCCCTGGATCATGAATCCTTTGATGATCCGATGGAAGGTCAATCCGTCATAGAAGCCTTCCTTTACCAGTTTGGTAAAATTCGCGACCGTTACCGGTGCTACTGTTGGATCCAGTTCCAGTTTCATTACGGAACCGTCATTCATTTCTATTACGATCATATTATTTAATCTCCGATATATATAAATTATAACCTATAATGCCCGTTTAAATAACAACACTGATGATGTAAGGGCAAATAAATGATCGATTTAAAACATCTTTTTCTTTAACCAAATACCAGGCATCCCCCAAGGGATAAGGATAATGGTGATGATACAATGAAACTGAACAAACACGGAGGAATGACAATGGCCAAAACGATCGTCGCAGTAAATGCGGGACCAAGAATTAACTGGAATACCGATACCCTGATCAAGGAAGCGGTAAAAGGCGCTGAAGAAAGCGGTGCAATTGTAAAACGCTTCGATCTTTTCCGGTT
>JAFWFB010000142.1 GCA_017512625.1 Erysipelotrichaceae bacterium | reverse complement strand
CGTCCCGGTAGTGCACCGGCAGGCCCAGCAGGCGGCCCCGGGCGTCCAGCATGCCGTAGTCCACGCCCCATTAGATAGCCTGAATGGCGATATCAATAAGTACTTTCAATATCTATCCGGTACCAAGTCAATTGTGAGCATCACATACGAATCAATCTTTATCGATAAACCTGTTGAAGAGATCAGTGACATTCTTAAAGACAGTTTTACCAGAGATCGTTTCTACCGCAGCTCGGTGATCGGATCCCATAAAGAAGACATGATCTTCTATCTGGATGATAAGCCGGTCAGGGATGTAGCATCACAAGGACAGAAGAGGTTGATAACGATCGCCTATAAACTGTCACTGATTAATTACATCATCCGGGCCGTTAGAGATGTACCGATCCTGCTTCTGGATGATATCCTAAGTGAACTGGATAATCAGAATCAGAATCGCTTGCTTAAGGTCCTGGAAAAGAACAAGATTCAAACTGTAATTACCACTACCGATATTTCCAATATAAATATCGACCGCGAATATCAGATCATTACGATCAAGGGAGGAGAAAACAATGGATGAAGAAAGAGTAACAAAAGAATATACCGATGATGATATACAAGTTCTGGAAGGACTGGAAGCAGTCAGAAAAAGACCGGGTATGTATATCGGTACCACCAGTTCAAGAGGACTGCACCATCTGGTATGGGAGATCGTCGATAATGCGATCGATGAAGTCTTGGCCGGATACGCCAAAAACATCCATGTTACCTTGTACGATGACGATGTTGTATCTGTTTTGGATGATGGACGCGGTATGCCTACCGGAACCAACTCCAAGACCGGAGTAAGTACCATTGAGACCATCTTTACCGTACTTCACGCCGGTGGAAAATTCGGTGGCGGAGCCTATAAGGTATCAGGCGGATTACACGGTGTCGGTGCATCAGTAGTCAATGCCTTGAGTAAGTGGTTGGAAGTAAGAGTCTATAACAACGATAAGGAATATTACATCCGTTTTGAAAATGGTGGAAAAGTAGTGAAGCCGCTGACCTGTGTTGGTGAAGCCAAAGGCAAACATGGCTCACTGGTAACCTTTAAACCGGATTCAGAGATCTTTATTGAAGGAACCAGATTTGATTACGAGACCCTGCATGAAAGATTCAAACAGGCAGCTTTCCTGAATAAGGGAATCAAGATCTTCTTCAATGATGAAAGAGATGGCAAGAGCAAGGATGTCGTATTCTATTACGAAGGCGGAATCAAGGAATTCGTCATTGATCTTAACAAGAATAAGAATGTATTGCATAAGGATGTCATCTACGTTGATAAATATGATGAAGAGACTGGGATCACCGTTGAAGTTGCAATGCAATATAACGATTCCTACAATTCCCAGATCTATTCCTTCTGTAACAACATTTCTACCGGTGATGGTGGAACCCACGAAGATGGATTCAGGATCGCAGCAACAAGAGTCATTAATAAATATGCTAAGGATAATAAATTCTTAAAAGATGGTGAAGAAAACCTGACCCAGGATGATATCAAGGAAGGCCTGACCGCCATTATCAGCGTCAAGCATCCTGATCCGCAATACGAAGGACAGACCAAGGGAAAACTGGGAAATGCTGAAGTAAGAAAAGTCGTTTCCGATTTCCTGGGTGAAGGATTAAGCAGATATCTGCTTGAAAATCCTAATGATGCCAGAGTCATCGTTGAAAAGATCATTCAGGCTTCCAAGGCCAGACTGGCTGCCAAGAAAGCCCGTGAACTGACTAGAAGGAAATCAGCTTTGGATATCGGTTCATTACCGGGCAAGCTGGTTGATTGCAGCTCCAAGGATGCCTCGATCTCAGAGATCTATATCGTTGAGGGTGATTCGGCCGGCGGAAGTGCCAAGCAGGGAAGAGACCCTAAATTCCAGGCAGTCTTACCTTTAAGAGGAAAGATCCTGAATGTTGAAAAAGCCCGTGAACACAGGATCTATGAGAATGCAGAGATCAGATCGATGATCACAGCCTTCGGTTGCGGTATCGGTGATGAACTGGATCTTTCCAAACTCAGATATCACAAGATCGTCATCATGACCGATGCGGATGTCGATGGTGCTCATATCTGTACATTGATGCTGACCTTCTTATACAGATTCTTAAGACCGGTCATCGAGGGCGGATATGTTTACATAGCCCTGCCACCGCTTTACAAGGTACAAAAAGGCAACGCTGTAAGATATGCCTATAAAGAAGAGGAGATGGATCTGATCAAACGAGATCTCGGCGATCGCTTATCCATCCAAAGATATAAAGGTTTAGGTGAGATGGATGCTGAACAATTATGGGAGACTACCCTTGATCCTAAACATAGAACACTTAAGAAAGTAACGATCGAAGATGCCATGGAAGCAGATAAGACCATTTCCATGCTGATGGGTGATGAAGTTGAACCGCGTAAGGACTTCATCGTTGAAAATGCCCATTTCGTCCAGAACCTGGATATTTAATGAGAAGGAGGAACTTTAAATGGAAGAATTCAATCACGGAAATATAGAAGAAGTTAATCTTTCGAAAGAAATGCGCACCAGTTTCCTGGACTATTCAATGAGTGTCATCGTTTCCAGGGCGCTGCATGATGTAAGAGATGGTTTAAAACCGGTTCACCGTCGTATCCTGTATGCGATGAATGACCTGGGTATCACACCTGATAAATCACACAAAAAGTCAGCGAGGATCGTTGGTGAAGTAATCGGTAAATATCACCCTCATGGTGATACGGCTGTTTACGATGCCATGGTCCGTATGGCTCAGGAATTCAGTTACCGTTATCCATTGGTTGATGGACACGGAAACTTTGGCTCCCTTGACGGCGATGGTGCTGCGGCTATGCGTTATACCGAAGCCAGGATGTCCAAGATCTCCATGGAATTATTAAGAGATATCAACAAGGATACCATCGATTGGGCTGATAACTATGATGGCGAATTGAAAGAACCAACCGTATTGCCTTCAAGATTCCCTAACCTGATCGTCAATGGTGCAATGGGTATCGCAGTAGGTATGGCAACTAATATTCCGCCACATAATCTCAAGGAAGCTATCAACGCTACCATTGCGGTAATCGATAACGAAGAGATAACGACATCAGAATTGATGGAAAACTATATCAAAGGACCGGATTTCCCGACCGGTGCCTATATCTTAGGCAGAAACGGCATCAAGCGTGCCTATGAAACAGGTAAGGGTGCTGTCATAATGCGTGCCAAAGTCGATATCGAAGATGAAGGAAATCACAAACGGCTGATCGTAAGGGAATTGCCTTACCAGGTCAATAAATCCAACCTGGTCTATAAAATCGCTGAGCTGGTAAAGAACAAGGAGATCGAAGGCATCACGGCACTGAATGATGAATCCAACCGTGAAGGTATCAGAGTCGTCATCGATCTTAGAAGGGATGCCCAGACGGAAGTGATCCTCAACCAGTTATACCGGTTGACTCCGCTGCAGTCTTCTTTCGGTGTCAATAATGTCGTTCTTGTTGATAACACACCGATGCAGTTATCGATGAGAGATATGCTCAAATACTATGCTCACTTCCAGGAAGAAGTCGTCAGAAGAAGAACTGAATTTGATCTTAGCCGCGCCAAGGAAAGAGCTCATATCCTGGAAGGTTTAAAGATAGCCATCGACCATATCGATGCGATCATAGCGATCATCCGCAGTTCAAAGGATACTCAGACTGCCATGACGGCCTTGATGGAAAACTTTGGCCTCGATGAGATCCAGGCCAGAGCGATCCTAGATATGCAGTTGAGAAGACTGACCGGTCTGGAGAGAGACCGTATACTTCTGGAACTGGAAGCCGTATTGAAGCAGATCGCTGAATACGAACTGATCCTCAGTGATTTCAGCAAGTTAAGAGAACTGGTCAAGAAAGAATTGATCGAGATCCGCGATAAATATGGTGATGAGCGAAGGACAGTGATCCTGGATCAGGAAGATGAAGTTCTCGATGAGGAACTGATCCCGGTTGAAAATGTCATCGTATCCATGACCCAAAGCGGATATGTGAAGAGGATCCCTGTTGATACTTACAAGACTCAAAACAGAGGAGGACGCGGAATCAAGGGAATGGGCGTCAATGAAGATGACATCATCGATCAGTTCATCTCGATGTCTACTCACGACAACCTGCTCTTATTCTCCAACCTTGGTAAGGTTTACAGGATCAGAGGATTCCAGATCCCCGAAAGCAGCCGAGCTGCCAAGGGAATCCCACTGGTAAATATCATCCCGCTTGAAAGCAATGAAACAATCAAATCACTGGTAGCTTATAGCAACAACGATGAAAAGACCAAATACCTGTTCTTTGTAACCAAGAAGGGTCTGGTAAAACGAACAGAAGTCACCGATTTCGAATCGATCAGGACCACCGGTAAGATCGCCATCACCTTAAGAGATGGAGATGAGCTGGTAGATGTTAAGGGAACCAGCGGTGAAGACGAGATCATCATCGGAGCTTCCAACGGTAAGACAGTCCGCTTCAAAGAGGACAACGTCAGACCGATGGGCAGAAATGCGACCGGTGTTATCGGAATGAATGTCGGAAACGATAATGTCATCGGTATGACGGTTGCTAATGCCGGCAAATATATCCTGGTCGTTTCCGAAAATGGTTATGGTAAGAAATCCGATCTTAGTGAATACAACATCACCAACCGCGGTACCAAGGGCGTTAGCAGCCTGAAGATCACCGATAAGAATGGTGCACTGGTCGCTCTTAAAGCTGTCAACGGTGATGAAGATTGTATGATCATGACCAGCGACGGTATCGTCATCAGATTCTCACTCGATGGTGTAAGTACCACAGGCAGAGCCACTCAAGGTGTCCGCCTGATCAGGGTACAGGAAAATACCACTGTTAAGACGGTGACCATCATCGATAAGGAAGAAGAAAGCGAAGAATAATAAAAGGAAGGAGAAATCCTTCCTTTTAATTACTGTACATTTTTATGCACATATATCTGCCACTTGCGATAATAAAATATTCTCGTAAGGAGAGGACAGACATGCGTAAATTCTATATAGATCCCCGCTAT
>JAFWFB010000141.1 GCA_017512625.1 Erysipelotrichaceae bacterium | reverse complement strand
GCATCGGTGTAAGGCTTGATCAGTTTTGCGGAGATCGTGGTAACGATCCAGTAGTAAACACCGGAGATGACACCACCGATAACGATCATGGAAGTTCCGCTGAAACCGTAAGTGCTCATAACACTAGCCATGAAGGCAGTCCAGAAGATCTGCAGATGTACGGTCAGAGCAAGATTCTTCCAAGGAGTGAATCTGGCAAGCAGGATATTGATGGCAAAACCAACTATGAACATTAAAGCTGCTTCAGTACCAAATTCGGCCATAGAAGTACCGTAAACGGCCCAATACAGAGGTAATACGCCCTGTACATGCAGACCGCTCTGTACTAAGTTAGTAAGAAGTGAGATAGGATCGCCGATGATCGTAGTACCGGCTGACAGGATCAGATAACCCATCATGGTCTTGATCACACCGAGCATCGTATCTGCAAACGACTTCTTCAGGATCAGTAATCCGATCAATGCTATCAGACCAAGCATGATCGTAGGATTACCAAGAACATTGGTAATAAAACTACTCATTCAAAATTTCCCCCTTTTTCTTTGTTAGTTTTATTTATCTATTTTTTCCAGGCTGCAGTCGGTGTCTGGGTAGCCCAGATACCGCCATCAAGGCCGATGGTCTGGCCATTGACGTAATGAGCCTGTTCGGAACAGAAGAACGATACCAGTTTGAAAGTATCTTCCACTTCACCGAATTCCCTCATCGGGATCTGCTGCAATTTTGACTCTTCACGATGCTGGGCGACGATCTCGCTCATCATCGGTGTCTTGATGGTTCCCGGAGCATAGCAGTTGACTCTGATTCCGTAAGGAGCAAGTTCAGCTGCCCATACTCTTGTCAGAACGATAAGTCCGGCTTTTGCGGAACCGTAAGCTCCGGCACCGGTGTTCGGGAATGTAGCCAGGATGGAAGCAACGTTCAGGATGTTGCCGCCATGCTCTTTCATGTAAGGGACCGCTGCTCTTACACAGTACATTGGGCCCTTGAGATTGACGTCTATCATAAGATTGATATGATCGTCGGTGGAAGTTTCGATCATGCCTTTATGAAGGACTCCGGCATTATTGACCAAAATGTCTACTCTTCCCCAGTGCTTACCGAAATCATCGATAGCATTCGTGACTTCTGCACTGTTTGCGACGTTTACCGGATATGCCTTGAATTCATACTCATCTGCCGGCTTAACTTCAGCCACCAGCGCATTCAGTGCCTCGCCATTGAGGTCCATCAGTGCGACCTTGCAGCCGCATTCATGGAATCTTCTGGCAAGGTGTTCACCCTGGCCCTGTCCGGCACCGGTAACGATCACAACTTTTCCTTCAAATTCTTTTAAGTCGACCATTCTATTTTCCTTCTTGTTTGAAATATTCTTCCAGTCTTTCCTTGATCTCGTTCTTGTTGATGAAGTTGTCAAGAACGATGACATTGTAACCGGTCAGATCGATGGCATCGACTAGTTCTCTGCCAATAAGGATCAGGTCGGCGTCTGCGGCTGCTGCCTTACCTGTGGCAAGGTCACTGTTTTCAACGGTCGCTTCTACTCCCAGATCTGCCAGGACCTTCTGGACGTTGATCTTCAGCATGACGCTGGAGCCCATGCCGCATCCGCAAATAGCTACTATTTTCATTGATTCTCCTCCTTTCGGTTAAATACTTCTAAGATCTTATCTGTATCGGTACAAGCAGAAAGATAATCAACCATCGTTTCATCCTGAAAGACATCCGCTATCCGTTGTATCAGCTTAAGATGTATTTCATCACTTGCACCGGCTAGTCCAACGACTACTTTTACCGGATCATTCATTTTATTTCCAAAATTAACAGGGTTCTTCAAGGTAATGATCGATATGCCGCTTTTAAGTACGTTATCACCGCCTCTGGCATGAGGCATGGCCAGACCGGGACACAGTACGATATACGGTCCGAGTTCCTTTACGGTTTCGACCATGTCTTTGACATAAGCTTCTTTTACACGGCCTTCTCTTACCAGAACTTCACCTGTTTTTGTAACAGCATCCTGCCAGTCGGCTGCATCTATGCCGAGCTCGATATCGGAACTATTGACTAACGTTTCCAACTCTGCTTATTCAAGTCCTGCAATGATGTCTCTTCCAGAACTAGCTCCAATTCTCGTGGCGCCGGCTTCGATCATCTTTAATGCATCTTCGGTGGTTCTGATACCGCCAGCTGCTTTCAATCCGGTTTCAGGTCTGATGTGAGCTCTGATCAGCTTAACATCTTCGACGGTAGTGCTTCTTGGCAACATTTTCTTGAATCCTGTTGAAGTCTTGACGATATCAACACCGTTGGCTTCAGCAAGCTCACAGGCCTTAACGATCTGTTCTTCAGTTAAGAGCGGAGTTTCAATGATGAGTTTCATCAAAACGTTATTGTCATGACAGGCCTTGGATACTCTGGCTAATTCATCGTTGACTACGTCATAAAGTCCTGACTTCATGGCAGAAACGTTCATGACCATATCGATTTCTTCAGCACCGTTCCTGATAGCTTCCTTGGTTTCGATCTCCTTGGTCTCCGGATAATCCATTCCCAAAGGGAAGCTGATAACTGTACACACTTTTGTATCTGTTCCCTTAAGTGCCTTGGCGGCAGTCTCTACAAGAGTCGGGAGGATACATACGCTGGCAAAACCCTGTTCGGCTGCATCTTTACAGAAAGCCGTGATCTTGTCATAAGGTTCTCCAGGTGTCAAATCAGTCTGATCGATATACTTTGCAAGTTCTTTCTTATTCATTTCCTTACCTCCGTGCGACTACTCGTCAAATCCTGCCATGATATCAAATGCAGCACTTGTGGCAATACGGCAAGCACCTGCTTCGACGAACTTGATGGCATCATCCTTGGTCCTGACTCCACCGGAAACCATGACGCCGACTCTGCCCTTGGCATGTTCGACGGCCAGTTTTACCTGATCGACAGTAGTGGAGAAACCGTAACCAGGATTCGTCTTCAGCATATTGAATCCAAGTTCGATCGCCAGATCGACAGCCTTCTTCTGTTCTTCTTCGGTTAAGAGGCTGGCAAAATAGAGAAGCTTGCATAATTTGCCATTCATTGCTTCTACGCAAGGCTTAAGGTCTGCTTTACATTTTTCATATTCTCCGGATTTAAATGCCGAAACATCCAACGCAATATCACATTCATCGGCTCCGTCAGCCAAAGCCTTCTTTAACTGAGCCAGTTTTGCTTCGTGAGTGTAGCTTCCTAACGGATAGGAAATAACAGTTACGATCTTCTTACCGGCAGCGTGAAGGATCTCAGCACTCGGTTTGATGAAGTACGGTTCAGTTAAAGTCACCGCAAAATTGTAGTTTAAAGTCTTGCGGACGAAAGCTTCGACCTGATCCATGGTTGGTGCAGGGGTAGCACCAATAGATGCGTCGATAATTCTCTCGACATCACCTCTTGTCACAGTCATATTTATCTCCT
>JAFWFB010000140.1 GCA_017512625.1 Erysipelotrichaceae bacterium | reverse complement strand
TGACTGATGAATCAGCGAGTAATTCAAAATCAAGGTCGTAGAGCCACGAAACATCATTAAACAGATATCTTCTCGATATCTCCTTCCAGCCGATCAGAATGTCCTTATTATCGTGATTACGGGCTACGAAACGGATGGCCTGGTTAAAGGTCGTACTGTTTTCATTCTTGTTGTTGATGACTTTTACATCACGGCCATGATATTTGTAGTGCTCATAGATCTTCTTATCCGGGATCCGGGTCTTAAATGCTTCCCTGATCCTTTCATCATCGATGCCTACCGTTCTTAACAGGGCATAGACGCCGGCGGTATTATAGACATCGAAAAGGGTCGGGTAGACGAAAGAGACATCCTTGCCATCGATATAAAGGCTAAGCTTATCGTAATCGACCTTGTTGATGTTAAACTGAGCATCCGGTCTTTTGAAATCACAGTTTGGACAGCTGTAGTCTCCATGGTTTTCAAAGATGTAGCCATTATATGTAAGTTCACTGTTGCAGACTGGGCAGTAGTCGATGTTGCGGTGCTTGAATTGCGGAAGCTTGCTGTACTCGTCTTTATCCTTTAAGGAGAACCAGACAGCCTTGCGGTCCATGCCAAAGCGATAGACATACGGATCATCAGCATTGAGGATCAGTGTTGATTCCGGTTTGATGGCCTTGTTGATGATATTGTAGATGACCTCGGTATTGTATTGTCTTGGTGGCTGGTCGCGGGTGATATTGGTTATCAGCAGATAATCGATATGCATGTCCGCAAAAACAAAGCGGGTATAGCGCTCATCCATCTCAAAGACAAAATAATCGGCTTTGGTCTTTCCGAAGATGTTGGAGTTATTGATGATGGTAGTCAGTACCGCATAGCTTAAATTGGAGCCGCTGTCATTATAGGCAACTTTATAGCCGAGCTTTCTTAAGACATAGGCGATCAGGGAAGAACTGGAACCCTTGCCTGAGGATCCGGTTACCACGATGACCGGGACATCTATTTTGAAATAGCGGAAGATCTTTTTATTTAACTTGTAGGCAATGACGCCCGGAAGGGATGTAGCTCTTCCCAGGGGCTTGCCGATGAAGCTGACCAGCTTTGCCAGCAGTATTATCAATATATTCACGGCGTTATTATAAAATTAATTACCTCTTTATTCAATTATGCTACAATCAAATCGTGTTAAATAAAGCCGTTTCAAGCTATGCTTTGGGTATGTCTCTGGTCTATGAGATCCTGCTTCATCAGCCGGATAAGATCGAAGAGATCTACCTGGGTAGCAACGCTTCCAAGACCCCTTCCTATGACCGGCTGCTTGAACTGATCAAGGAAAAGGGTGTTTCCTGGCAGATCAATGACAATATGATGAAAAGTCTCTCCGTTAAAGACAATACCTATGCTTTGGCGGTTTTTAAGCGTTATAGCAGCCGGCTTGCAAACGACAAAGTGCATCTAATCCTCGATCTAGATGACTATGAGGATCTGGGAACGATAATCAGAAGCGCCATCGCCTTTGATTTCAAGGACATCGCTATCCTTAACAAGGATATCGATATCTTCGATCCGGTGATCGTTCGAAACAGCGCCGGAGCAATCTTTAGCGCCAATATCGAACAATTTGATACCCTTGATGAATATCTTGCCAGGTATAAGCGGAAAGTGGAAAGGATATCATCGAAGGGCCGGGGTAACTATGAGACTCATGAACTTAACAAGGATCAGTCGATCCTGTTTGATAACTCAAGCGAAGGTTTAAGAATCGAGGCAGCAAGAGATCTTGATGATGCGCTATATATCGGCGCTTGCCTCTATGAGCTCATGCATTATGTGCTTTAATCCTCTAAAAGGTTTATTATTTAATTAGATATAAGGAGATCTGTTTATGGAT
>JAFWFB010000139.1 GCA_017512625.1 Erysipelotrichaceae bacterium | reverse complement strand
TAATACTTCTTTTGATACAGTTAAAACCGTATCTCCTCCTTTCATATTATTTTAAGATTAAATCTTATTTCCTATGTTTATAATAGCATAAATAATAATTGATTATAGTTACGTATTTCGCTTATTCCGGCCAATTCAGGATGACGATCCTATCCTCTAATTTAGCATTCAGATTAAGCGAATTGGTAAGCGTCTCAATGAGAACTCCCTGATCATCGGTACATAGGACCCGGTTATGTCCGTAATTGGCAACTTCATCGGTTGAAATGCCCAGGAAATCTTCCAGATTGTTGTAGTGATATTCAGGAAGGGAGATGGTATATACCTGCTCATCCTTGACATCCTGGCCATTGAATGTGACCTCCAACAGCTTCTTACTGTTGTAGTCGTAGACAAAGTGCCAGCCTTTAGAGATCTGATAAAACTCCGTATGACCCGCATACATCTCATCGCGACAGATGTAGGTGAAGAAGCGCTTGATCTGCTCACCATTTAGTTCCAGCTTATACATCTTTCCGACATACGGATACATTTCGATCAGATTCTGCAAGGTGACGATCGGGCCGAATAACGGCTGACGGATGCTGCCTGAACCGACGATCGCCAGATCAACATTGAAATTATCAGCAAAGATATCCGTAAACAGATTACCGACTTCCGTTTCTTCCTCCCTTCTAGGATGCGTAAGCGCACGGTCAAGATGAGTCAGGATCCGGCCATATTTCTCATCGGTCCTGGATTTATAGGTATAGATGATATCGCTGATCGCCGTATCTTCCGAGCAATGCTGTTTATCGATCGGGATCAATTGCCACTTGTAACTGTCGATGGAATTGGTATCGCAATCGATATTGAGATCGAAGCGTCCGATATAATCTGTACCGATGCCGGCTTGGACGATCAATACATCATTGACCTTTTCCGGCTCTTTTAGCCAGGTGTGGGAATGTCCGCCAACGATGATGTCAACGCCCCATTCAGGATCCAGTGCCGCTGCCAGTTTCTTGTCTTCTTCAAAACCGATATGGGTAAGCAAAACAGTCAGATCGATGTCAGTTCCCTTATAGGAATCAATGACTCTTCCGACTTCTTCAGCTGCCGCATTGATATTTACGAAGGTGCCTAAAAGCATGTCGCTTTTGGCTGAGGCCATGATATCTTCAGTAATGATACCCATGAAAAAGATCTTCATGCCCCCGACTTCCAGGATAACGTGTGAGTTGAAAAGACGGGTACCGGTCGTTCTGATATACAGGTTGGAGTTGACGATCGGGAACTTGACGCATTTTTCCAGGAAGAGCAGATGGGCAATTCCGTAATCGAGTTCATGATTGCCCAAAGATACTACATCCGGTCCGAGCATGTTGATGATATCAACAGTAGAAACTCCTTTAAATTCACTGTCGATGATCGAACCTCTGAACATGTCTCCGGCGATACAATAGAGGGTATTTGGCTCCTTGCTTCTGACATCCCTGATATACCCGGATAGCAAAGATACACCGCCGACCAGCTTGTCGTCGATCTCTTCCGCCAAAAAATCTCCGTGCATATCGTTGGAATGCAAAAGAGTTAATGGTCTGATATCTGACATTATAGTTACTCCTTTTTTATTATCTTAACAAGATTAAGGAGTATTGACAATCAAGCTAAAAGCCACTCTAGGCTTAATTTTCTCAATCTTCTTGACAATAAGCGATAATTTGATAGTATAAAGTCGGTTATTGACAAGAAGTCATAACTTTTTATTTACAAAAAAGGAGTTTTATGGGTAATAAAAATCAAGTAATATTAGTATGTAGCAAATGTCTTTCCCGTAATTATGTTACTCATAAAAACAGGACTAACAGTAGTGAAAGACTGGAATTGATGAAATTCTGTAAAAAGTGCAACGAACATACTCTGCACAAGGAAACCAAGTAAGGAGAATACGCATGAAGTGGTTTAATATCGAAGCAATCAGAAAAGAAATTGCGAAAATCAGATGGCCGGAAAAAGGTGAATTGCTTAAGACTTTCGTCCAGGTAGTGATCTTTGTATTGCTGTTTATGGCCTTCTTCGTTATCGCTGACCTGGTAGTAAGCTTCTTCCTGAAGCTTCTCGGAATCTAGGAGGATACTATGGCTGAAGGAGTAAAAGAGTGGTATGTTGTCAATACCTACGCCGGTCATGAAAACCGTGTAAAAGACAACCTTTTGAAAAGAGCCGAGACCATGGACATCAAGGATTACCTTTGCGATGTCATCGTGGCTGAAGAACCGGATGTCGAGATCAAGAATGGCAAGACCAAGGAAGTTATGAAGAACCTTTTCCCTGGTTACCTGTTCGTAGAAATGATCATGACTGATGAAGCCTGGTACGTTGTCCGTAATACCCCTGGTGTTACCGGATTTATCGGATCATCAGGTGGTGGTGCCAAGCCTTTCCCGGTATCCCAAAGTGAGATGGATTCCATCTTACGCCGAATTGGTCATAAGAATGCGGTCATCCATGTCAACTTCGAAGTTGGCGATACCGTCAAGATCCTTAGCGGACCATTTACCGGTATGGAAGGAACCGTTGAATCGCTCAATGATCAGAATCAGACCGCAACAGTCCTGACCATCCTCTTCGGTAGGGAAACACCGACCGATATCCCTTATAACGCGATCGAAAAACTCGATTACTAAGAATTGAAAAGAAGTCACATAAGTGACTTCTTTTTTTATCGCCGTTGTGGTCTATATTAAAAAATGAATTTAGGCTAAAATTAAAATAACTGAATAATTGATTCATGATCATCCGATCATCGTCGTGGATAGATGGAGGACACGAATGAAAAAGATAAATAACGACTGGGAATTCACGTCGCATTACAGTGATGAGTTCCTAAGCGGAGGAAAGGCTGAAAAGACCGTCAGGATTCCTCATAATGTAGAGACGATGCCGCTGCATTACAGCGATTCCAATGCCTACCAGAAGATCTGCGGTTACCGCAAGACCATCTTCATTCCCAAGGAAGGCGAAGGAAAGCGCTGGTTTATCCAGTTTGATGCAGCCGGACACATCGCCGATGTCTATTGCAATGGCAAACATGTAGCTCACCATGCCTGCGGTTATACTGCCTTCAGGGCTGAGATCACCGAACAGGTAAGCTATGGGCAGGATAATATCATAACCGTTCGTCTGGATACTACCGAAAATCCGGAGATACCGCCGTTTGGCTTTGTCATCGACTATCTGACTTATGGAGGCATCTATCGTGATGTCTATCTTGACGAAAGAAACAAGACTTTCATCGCTGATGCCTGGATCAGGACTCCTTCCCTTTATCAAGCAGAGCTTAGCTATATGCTCGATGGTGATGATAAGGATCTTAGCATCCGCTTTGAGATCATCGATGCCGAAGGAAACATCCAGGCTGTCAAGGAAGCCCCGGCTGGCGAACCGTTAAAGTTAGAGTTGGGAGTCGCCAGGGTCTGGGGAATCGATCATCCTTACCTTTATACCGGCAGGATCACCTTGCTTGATGAAGGCAAAGAAGTAGATGCAGTAACCAGGACTTTCGGCTTCAGGACTATTTCCTTTAATGAGAATCAGGTCATTTTAAATGATAATCCTGTCTTCATCCGCGGTCTTAACCGTCATCAGTGCATCCCTTATGCGGGATATGCCTTAAGCGACAGTCTGCAGGCCGAGGATGCCAGGATCTTAAAAGAAGAGCTGGGGGTAAATGCTGTGCGTACCTCGCATTATCCGCAGTCTCCGTATTTCGTGGACCGCTGTGATGAGATCGGCCTGATGGT
>JAFWFB010000138.1 GCA_017512625.1 Erysipelotrichaceae bacterium | reverse complement strand
TCCCGATAGTCGATCGAGTAGTCAATGATATAGTTGATCTCATCACCGTTCAGTTTTTCCTTGATCTCTTCAGCGATATCTTCCGGGACCTTGTACTGATAACGGGACAGACTGTCATACTTGACGTTCATCATGATCATAAACAGGATCGATAAGGCCAATGTGACAGATACTAAAGCAGTTCTTTTGCTATTCACGATTAAGATTATACATTATTTAAGATCAATAAGGAAATATTTCCCCTTAAGGACCTCGTAGTCACTAAGGCCGTCAAAGCCGGTCTGGCGGTAATATTCATAGATACCGATGGCAACGGTATTGGAAAGATTGAGACTGCGGGCCTTTGGTACCATCGGGATCCGGTAGCAGTCATCAAGGTTATCCTTGAGGATCTTTTTATCGATGCCGGTCGATTCCTTGCCAAAGACCAGATAGGTATCTGCGTCATCCTTGTCAAAGACGCAGTTTTCAAAGCCCTTTAAAGCATAGCGGGTAAAGTAGACAAAACGTCCTTCATGATCCTTTTTGAAGGTCTCCCAGTCGGGATAGACCTTATAATCCAGGTCTTTGATGTAGTCCATGGCCGAGCGGCGAAGATGCTTTTCATCCAGCTTGAAGCCCAGCGGTTCGATCAGATGCAGTTTAGCGTTAAAAGCCATGCAGGAACGCATGATATTACCGGTATTCTGCGGTATTTCCGGTTCATAGAGTACGATATTAAGCATGTATCTTTTTGACCCTCACTGATAACAGGTATAACAGAACAAAGGCAACGATCTCCGTGACGATGATCCTGAAGACGATATCGAAGAAAAAAGGTTCAGGCATCAGGTTGATCAGAAGATCGGTACGGGGATCAAGCAGCCAAAGTTCATTGGTAAAAAACATGCGGTGGAAGCCGATCCAGAAGCGGTTGAAATCGATAAAGGCATAGGCAATGACGATGATAAAGACACCAAACATGATCAAGAAGACCTTCTGGTAGGTATTGGCTGTAAGATAGGCAGTATTCTGATCTCTTTTGAAGATCAGGTAAGCCAGGGCAAACAGACAGACAATTGCCAGGATATTGCGTGCAAGCACTACCCCCTGATAGAGGTCTTTGACATCGCTCATATGGGCGATCTCCTTATCGTTATAGAAATTCTTTGCCTGACCATCGATGGTATAAGTCTTGGAATTCAGATCCTGCAGGTCGCCTTTAAGATAGTCAACGAGATCCACACAGACCTGATCGAGATCCTCCTTGCTCATCTTAAGCACCTGTTTGGTATTTAACTTTTCACTTTCGCTGATGTAATAGGATGTATCAACACAATAAAAAGTGATCACAGAGATGAACAAAGTCATGATCAAAGTGACCGCAAAAATGATCCTAGCTGTTGCTTTCAAAGTATTCCCTGACCTTTCTTAGGGCTATAGCCCGGTGTGAGTGCTGATCCTTATAGGCATTTCCCAAAACGCCCATGGTCTTGCCCATTTCCTTGACATAGAAGATCGGGTCGTAGCCAAAACCGCCTTCACCTTCCGGCTTTTGAGCGATCTCACCGCTGTAGATGCCTTCAAAGGTAAGCGTCTTTTCATCATCGATATAGGTGATGACGGTGGTAAAGAAAGCGCGGCGGTCTGTTACATCCTTCATTATCTCGGTGATCAGCTGATTGCGTCTTTTCTCTCCCAGATGTTCCATGAAGCGGGAACTGTGGATATTGGGATAATTGCTGAGATAACTGATGGAGATGCCGCTATCATCAGCCATCGTAGGCAGGTGATAGAGGTCATGATAGAACTTGGCCTTCAGATAGGAGTTTTCCTGGAAGGTCTTTCCGTCTTCCACCACTTCGTTGTGATCGTCCAGTTCCTTAAGGGAGATCAGTTCGATGTCCGAATCCTTAAGTATATGGCGGAACTCTTCTACTTTATGTTGATTCGAGGTTGCAATTAAAATCTTTTTCATACGATCTTACCAATAACAAGTACTATTATACATTCTATCCGTCTTAAAAACATTAGCCTTACTATCGGGGTCTGAAAAATGATAAACTTTAATGGAATGAAATATCTACTTATAGTAAACGCCATCAGCGGTCAGGGCCGCTCATTAGCCGTCCTGGATGA
>JAFWFB010000016.1 GCA_017512625.1 Erysipelotrichaceae bacterium | reverse complement strand
TCAGGATCGCTTCACGGCCGTTTTTATCCGGCAGGGCAACAGTGATCTGACGGTCGAATCTACCCGGTCTTAATAATGCCGGGTCCAGAACATCCGGACGGTTGGTTGCAGCAATGATGACGATACCGGTATTGTCGCCGATACCATCCATTTCAACCAGCAACTGGTTAAGAGTCTGTTCTCTTTCATCGTTGCCTCCGCCTAAACCGGCACCACGCTGACGACCGACAGCATCGATTTCATCGATGAAGACGATCGAAGGGGCATTTTCTTTGGCTTCCTTGAACATGGCACGGACACGGCTGGCACCGACACCGACAAACATTTCAACGAAGTCGGAACCGGAGATGCTGTAGAAAGGAACATTGGCTTCACCGGCAACTGCCTTGGCCAGCAAAGTCTTACCGGTACCCGGATTACCTACGAGCAATACGCCCTTAGGGATCCTGGCGCCCATTTCCGCGAATTTTCTAGGTGATTTGAGGTAATCGATGATCTCGACCATCTCGGCTTTTTCTTCATCGCAGCCAGCAACATCAGCGAACTTGACACGGATATTGTCTTCCTTACGGGCACGTGACTTGGTAAAGTCGAAGGCCTGACGGTTGCCATTGCTGCCGCTGTTAAGCATTCTTAACAAGAAGAATCCCAAGAACAGGAACATGATGATCGGTAAGATCGCACTGATGACATTGAGCAGGCTGAAGTCACCGGAAGCATCACGAACATTGACATTGTGACTTTCCAAGGCGCTCATCAGCTGCGTCAGTTCACTTTCCGTCTTTGGAACTACAGCCGTAAAACCGACATCCTTTTCTTCGGCGCTCTTGTCATAGACACCGGTGATCTTGACCGTGTTGTCATTGACGCTCACGACCGCTTCCTTGATCGAGTTTCCGTTTAATACGGTATAGAACTGATCATAGGACAGGTTTTCGTTGGCTGCCGATTGGAAAGGGTTGGTAAAAAAGATACTGATCATGAACAGGATCAATATCATATATGGCATTAATAATACAAATCTAGGTCTGTTATTATTCTTCATTCAACCCCCTGCATATAAACTTCTCTTTTAAGTACCCCGATATAAGGTAACTGACGGTACTTTTCGTTATAGTCTAAACCATAACCGACGAAGAACTCGTTTTCGACTTCAAAACCGACGTATTTAGGTGTGACGTCGACGGTCCTTCTGCTTTGTTTGTTAAGCAAAGAGCATACTTCGACGCTGTTTGCTCCCCGCTGTTTCAATAAGCTGGTAATTACTTTGACGGTCAGACCGGAGTCCACGATGTCTTCGACGATGATGACATCCTTGCCACCGATATCTGCATCCAGGTCCTTCAGGATCCGGACATTGTTGGTACTGGTCGTACCGGCGTAAGAGCTGACATCCATGAAATCGATCTCCATATCATCGATCTCCAGATACTTGATCAGATTGGCCATGAAAGGGACCGAGCCTTTCAATAATCCGACAAATATCGGACTCTTACCGGCGTAATCCTTGCTGAAGACCTTCGCCAACTTTGCACAACAACTATCTATTTCCTCTTCGGTAATAGATATTTTTTCGATATCTTTGTTCATTTCCATACCTCTTGAAGCACTCTATAATTTTATCACAAAAAAGGTGGGGGACTCACTAAAGTGATGCACGTCACAGCCCAGTCCAGGCACAAAGATGACTTCGCCCAAACGGTTGGTGAGTATCGGATAACAGAGTCTTTCCTTCAAAGGGATCTTGCGGTCAATGAAGAAGCGGTTTACGGCCTTGGTGCCAAAACGCATCGCGATGCGATCTCCTTGCCTGAAGTTGCGGATCGTCAAAGGATAGTCGTTTTCACTGACAGTCACTCCCTCGATTTTTGATCCCTTATCCCTGATCTGGAAATAATCGGTTTGAAAGTACCGGATTGAATTCATTGTATAGGAATAATCATCATTTGGGGTGAATAATGCAATTTGACCATACTCCTTGGTGATGATCTTATCCCTTAACCGGATGAGAGGGTGATCTGCTTCATCAAGCTGGCGGATGATCTCCCGGACCTGATCGCCACTTAGATCATGGGCAGCCTTAAGGCGCAGATACATCTGCTTATCCTCAAGATCATTCCACTCTTCGATGCTTAAATATTCCTTTTCAAGAATAGGAATAAGCTTTTTCCTGCGCTTATCCAGCTCCCTGTTTTCTTCTTCGATAATCTTCAGATATCTTTCGCGATCCTCCTTACCGAGTTTCTCGACGATCTCATGGCGGATCCGGTTTCGTTTATAACTATCGCCAAGATTGGATTCATCGATGCCATAAGGTACCTGATGGATACGGTTATATTCCAGAAGCTGTTCTTTGGTATAGCCAAGAAGCGGACGGATGATCTTAAGTCCACCGATCTCTACTTCCTTGGCTAAGCCATAGGTATAGGGAATGATGCCTTTTTCCTTTTGCATGATGTAGGTCTCGATCAGATCATCCATCTGGTGAGCCACATAGACACCATTTGCACCATGCTTTTCACACAGCTGTTTATAGAAATCGTAGCGGACCCTTCTGGCATAGTCCTGGAAATTGCCGCTGTATTTCTTTGAAGCATCGAGTTTAAAAAAAGGAATACCGTGTCTTTGACAGTATTCGAAAACGATCAATTCATCGCGATTGGCACTTTCCCTTTTATGATAATTGACGTGAGCGACGATGATATCCAGATCATGGCGATACATGTCAAGCATCGCCATGGAATCCGGTCCGCCGCTGACGCCAAAGATATATCTATCTTTATACATTGAATCTAAAGAACATGATATCGCCGTCTACCGGATGATAGTCCTTGCCTTCGATCCTAAGCTTGCCGGCTTCCTTCAGTTTGGCTTCGCTCTTATACTCCATGATGTCCTCATAGGTAAAGACTTCCGCCTTGATAAAGCCTTTTTCGAAATCGGTATGGATGATACCGGCACAATTTGGAGCACTCATTCCTTCCTTGAAAGTCCAGGCTCGGCATTCGTCCTTGCCGACGGTAAAGAAAGTCCTAAGTCCCAGAGTGTGATAGGCCTTATCGATCAGGGTATCCAGACCACTGCGGTTGATACCCAGATCATTTAAAAACATCTGCTTCTCTTCCTTATCCAGATCGCTTAATTCTTATTCGATCTGGGCAGAGATAGCAACGATATCCGCATTGCGCTTGGCTACATATTCGCTTAAGGCAACATAGTGCGGATTGATGGTAGGATCATTGATCTCATCCTCTTTGATATTGGCTATGTAGATAACCGGTTTAGCAGTCAGGAAGTTGTAGCTTTTGATCAGCTTCTCCTCTTCCGGATCAAATTCCATCGTGTTGATCAGTTCGCCTTTATTAAGGGTCTCCTTGATGGCGGTAAGGATGTTGTATTCCCTTAAGGCTTCCTTATCCTTGACCTGAGCCTTCTTTTCGACCTTGGCGATCCTGTTTTCAACGGTAGCAAGATCAGCCATGATCAGTTCGAAGTTGATGATCTCCACATCCCTTAAAGGATCAACGGTCTCGTAGACATGTTCGATCGAACTGTCTTCAAAGCAGCGGACCACATGACAGATCGCATCGACTTCACGGATGTTGGCTAAAAATTTATTGCCCAGTCCTTCACCCTGACTGGCACCCTTTACCAGTCCGGCGATATCCGTAAACTCGAAAGTAGTATAGATGGTTCTTAAAGGTTCATATAATTTGCTTAATTCAGTAAGTCTTTCATCCTTTACCTCTACCACACCGACATTCGGCTCGATGGTAGCGAAAGGGTAATTGGCAGCCATGACCCGGGAATTGGTAATGGCGTTAAACAGTGTGGATTTGCCGACATTAGGCAAACCGACGATACCTGCAGTTAAACTCATATTATTCTCCTGTTACTCATCAATTATAGAACATTTTGATCCTTAATTCAGCATCATGGTGGATTTGCCTATATTCAAGTTAAGCAATTGTGATAAGATAGGAAACGTTACAAAGAAAACAAGCGCCCTTGATCTTCTTTGACCTTGGGTGGCAACATATTCTGAGGTATATTTATGCAAGCATTAATTCAATTCGCATTATTAGTACTCGGCTTTCTATTGCTGGTAAAGGGAGCTGACTTATTCGTAGATGGCGCTGCAGGTATCGCCAATAAATTCAAGATCCCGGCATTGATCATCGGTCTTACCATCGTAGCGATGGGAACCAGTGCACCGGAGGCTGCTGTAAGCATCAGTGCTTCCCTGAAAGGAAGCGCATCGATCGCCATCGGTAACATCGTCGGCAGCAACCTTCTGAATATCCTGGTCATCCTGGGTCTGGCTGCTTTATTTGCCAAGATCAAAGTCCAGGAGTCCACTGTCAAATATGAGATCCCATTTGTGGTCTTCATCTCCATCGTGCTGTTATGCTTCGGCTTTTTCAAAGGTGAAGTAAACTTCTTTGGCGGCGTGATCTTATGGCTGCTGTTTATCGGCTATCTGACCTATCTGCTTATCATGGCCAAGAAGACCAACCAGCAGGGTGAAGAGATCAAAGACAGTCCTTTGGTCCGTCTGATCGTCTATCTGATCATTGGTGTTGTCATGATCATCTTCGGATCAAATATGTCGGTTGATGCGGCTGTTGCCTTAGCCAAAATGTTTGGTCTTTCCGAAAGATTCATCGGTCTTACCATCGTCGCTTTGGGAACTTCGCTTCCTGAGCTGGTAACTTCCGTAACTGCCGCCCGTAAGGGTGAAGCTGATATCGCTATTGGCAACATCGTCGGTAGCAACATCTTCAATATCCTGTTTGTCATCGGTACGACCGCGCTGATCAATCCGGTCATCTTCGAGTCCAAGTTCTTCTTTGACACCATTGTCTCCATCCTGGCGGCTGTGCTGCTCTGGATCCTGGTAAGCAAGAAGAAATACCTGGACCGTAAAGACGGTATCATCATGCTTGTCGCTTACATCATCTACTTCATCATTCTGATCGTCCGCTAAGCGGGTGTATACTGAAGGTATGAAGGATATTAATAAAATCGAAGAACTGATCCGCTGCCACCAACGGATCGTCTTTTTTACCGGGGCCGGTATCAGCGTCGATAGCGGCATCCCCGACTTTAGAAGTGCCGGTGGACTCTACAATACCGATCTAAGTGCGGAAGAGATGCTTTCTCATCACTTCTTTGTTGAACATCCAAAGGAATTCTTTGACTTCTATCGCAACAAGATGCTTTATCCTGATGCCTTGCCTAATAAGGGACATCAGTTTATCGCTGATCTGGAAAAGCTGGGCAAGGATGTAGCCGTCATTACCCAGAATATCGATGGATTGCACCAGAAGGCCGGTTCAAGTAAGGTCATTGAACTGCATGGGTCAGTTCACCGCAACTATTGCGAGAGATGTCATAAGTTCTATGGTCTTGACAAGATCCTTGAATCCGAAGGCATTCCTTATTGCGATTGCGGCGGGATCATCAAACCGGATGTGGTCCTGTATGAGGAAAGCCTCGACTATAACAACATCAACCGGGCCGTAGAGCTTATAAGTGAAGCTGAAGTATTGTTTGTCCTTGGCTCTTCCCTGACCGTTTACCCGGCCGCCGGCTTTATCCGCTACTACCGGGGAAGCAATCTGATACTGATCAATAAGTCTTCCACCACCATGGATGATCTGGCTGATCTGGTGATCAATGACTCGATCTCCGAGGTCTTTTCCAGGATCGATCTTTCAAGGCTTTAACAAGCATCAAAGAATGCTTAAAAAATCACATATCAATATCATTTTAGAAAGATAATGGTATAATTTATGCGTGACATAAAAGGAGGAAATTACATGTCAGTTGTTAATGTTGCAATTAATGGATTTGGTAGAATCGGACGTTTGGCTTTCAGACAGATGTTTGGTGACAAGGATTATGATATCGTTGCTATCAATGATTTAACTGATCCAAAAATGTTAGCTCACCTTCTTAAGTACGATACCTGCCAGGGTCGTTATGGTAAAGAAGTTACAGCTACTGAAGATTCTATTATCGTAGATGGCGAAGAAATCAAGATCTTCAAAGAACCAGATGCATCTAAGCTTCCTTGGAAGGATTTAGATGTTGACGTTGTATTAGAGTGCACAGGTTTCTATACTTCATCTAAAAAGGCTCAGGCTCATATCGATGCTGGTGCTAAGAAAGTCGTTATTTCTGCTCCTGCTGGAGATGACTTACCAACTATCGTATTCGGTGTTAACGAAGGTACTTTAACTCCGGAAGACAAGATCATCAGTGCTGCATCCTGCACCACTAACTGCTTAGCTCCTATGGCTAAAGCATTAAATGATTTCGCACCAATCCAGTCTGGTATCATGACTACCGTTCATGCTTATACCGGTGACCAGATGGTTCTTGACGGACCACACAGAAAAGGTAACTTAAGAAGAGCCAGAGCTGCTGCTGCTAACATCGTACCTAACAGTACTGGTGCTGCTAAGGCTATCGGTCTGGTTATTCCTGAATTAGACGGAAAACTGATCGGTTCTGCTCAGAGAGTTCCTGTTGCTACAGGTTCTACTACAATCTTAGTTGCTGTTGTTAAGAAAGATGAAGTTACCAAGGCTGATATCAATGCTTACATGAAGAGCGTTGCTAATGACAGCTATGGCTATACCGAAGACGAGATCGTTTCCAGCGATATCATCGGTGAAACTCACGGTTCAATTTTCGATGCAACTCAGACAATGGTTACCAAAGTAGCTGATGGTTTATATCAGGTCCAGGTAGTAGCTTGGTATGATAACGAAAATTCATACACTACTCAGATGGTCAGAACTATCAAATACTTAAAGACTCTTTAAGATAAATTAACAAGTTAAAGTTTACTTTAATGAATAAAAGCATGTGCTTAGGCACATGCTTTTTTATTAGCCATTATCCAGTAATTTTTGTTAGAGCCATAGGGAAATCGCGTTATAATTTTTTTATTAATACGGAGGGATTAACTATGTATAAGGATTATCTGGACAAGGTATATCAGTATATTGATGACCATCGAGATGCTATCATCGAAGACCTGATCAAGG
>JAFWFB010000137.1 GCA_017512625.1 Erysipelotrichaceae bacterium | reverse complement strand
CATCGAGACCAGGAACAAATATCCCGATGAAGATATCGCAGTACTGGGCATGATCGTGCATAACCAATACGTAGTCGATGCCCTGGCCAAATACAATATCAGGACCCTGATCGGTGATACTTACGAGAATCTGATCAATTCCCTGGATAAGGGCATAATCATCTTCAGTGCCCATGGCATCAGCGATTGTTATAAGCAATTGGCTGCAAAGCGTGGCCTTACCTATGTCGATGCTTCGTGCAAGGATGTCATCAAGACCAGGAATAATTGTCTAAGTAAGCTAGAGCAAGGTTATAAGATCATCTACATAGGCAAGAAGAATCATCCGGAAGCCAATGCGATCATTGATATCAGTACCGATATCCATCTGATCAGTGACATCAGGGAAGTTGATGAATTAAACATCGGGGATGAAAAGATCTATATCACTAACCAGACCACTCTATCCCTTTTCGATACCCAAAAGATCTATGACAGGCTGCTGGAAAGATATCCCAACGCTGAGATAGACAACGAGATCTGCAACGCTACGACCATCAGACAGCAGGCGATCATGAAGCTAAGGGATGAAGACATCGATCTTCTCTACATCGTTGGCGATCCAAAATCCAACAATACCGCTTCACTGGAAAAGATCGCGCTTGAAAGCAACATAAAAAAAGTTCTCCGTATTGAGAACCATCTGGGGCTTAAGGAAGAGGATCTGGCAGACGTCAACAAGATCAGGGTAACATCCGGTGCCAGTACACCGACCTATCTGACAGATATGGTGATCGATGAGATCAGGTTCTATGAACAAAACCACTATCTAAGGAAAAGACCACTGGATATGGGCAGGATCATTTAATGATCCTGTTTTTTATTTTAAGCAGAAGCTCGCCCAGTCCGGTATTAAAGATCTCCTTAACAAGCCGCAGATAATTGGTGCATAAAAGATACAGCAACAGGGAAACACTGCCATAGACCGCCAAAAGGATCAGATCGATCAGACGACTGCTATAGGTAAAGCGTAGACCGACCAGATTAAGAGCAAAATAGACAATGACCATCGTCAATGATGAAAGGATCAGTTTGACCAGGGTCGGAAGGTCTTTTTTAATGTCATATTTAAAATGTCTGGTTAAGGTATAGATACCTAAACCGATACAGGTGATGGTACTTACAAAGGAGCTGTAGATAATGCCCAGATAACCCATATATTTGATCAGGATCACAAAGGATATCGCTTTGGCGATAGTACCTAAGATCAGGTTTCTTACAACTTCCCTGCGCATTCTAAGGGTCACCAGGACCGATACCAGGATCGGGGAGATCGTATCCGACAATACCAGGATCGTCGTATGCTTTAAAAGATCGGCTCCCAGTTCCAGGTTGTTGTTGCCAAACATGATGTAATACATGGCCTTAGGGAAAAGGAAAAAGGCCAGCGCCATCGGCAGCAGGAAGAAGGTAACGGTCTTAAAGATCTCACTGATATGCTTGCGCAATGAATCGTAATCTTCATTGTAAAGATCTTCCGAAAGATAAGGGACCAGTCCGGTACTAAAGCCTAATGTCAGAACACCCGGTATTGCTGCCAGCTTATTGCAGTTTACCTGGAAGATGCCTAAGACCAGCTTGGATTCCTGATAATCCAGACCGACTGAAGTCGCATAATTGACATAGAAGTTGGAGTTGATCAAGGAGGAAGTGGTTCCCAGAATTGATGCAACGATATAAGGAAGACCGAGGTTGATGATCTCCTTGATAATGGCTTTTTTATTGCTTTCGCTACTGTTTCCTGAAGCAGCAAGGGCATCGATCTCACTGTTGATCTCCCTGGTGCTGTAGCGGATATAGACATAGGAGCAGATCGCGCCAATACCTGCAGCTAAAACCGCCATATAGATCGCAAAGATCGAAGGGAATTTAAGGATCCTTACAAAGACATAGCCCAAAAGGATGATGCATAAGATGCGGAAAAACTGCTCGATTACCTCACTTTTAGCGTATACTTCCATTCTCTTAAGGCCCTGATAATAACCTCTGGTAACTGCCAGTAAAGGTACCAAAACGATGGCCAAGGTCAGACAGAAGTAGGTATTGCGCAAATAGGATATATCAGCAGGACTTGCTGAACTTCCAAGATTGTATTTGGCTAAGAATCCGCAGGAGCTTAAGAAGATAAGCAGGATCACAAAGCTTAAGGTCATGACCATGATCGTGGCGATCTTTTTGATCAGTTTGGCAGTCTGATAATCATCCTTGGCTACGTATTTGGCAACCAGTGATGATACAGCAAAAGGAATACCGGCCGAACAGATATTAAGGATCAGACCATAAGCTGAATAGGCGATACTATAAAAAGAGATATTGGCACTTCCCGCAAGTGAATTCAAAGGAATTACATAGGTAAGTCCCAGTATTTTGGAGATGAATATACCAAAGGAGCTGGTTAAAGCTCCTAATATAAGTGTACTTTTAGTTTTCTTCATTTACTGTTTCATTATTTACATGAACGATACCATAGACATATGATAACTGATCGTGCTTATTATTGGTCCAGCTGACTACAAATTTCAGGTCGAATGACTCTTTGCTGGATAATCCGTTTAAAAGGATGCCTTTGTAGTAGCCGTTTTTAACATTGGCCTGATTAGGAATCAGGTTATAAGTCTCAGTTCCGAATATTCCGACATTCGGCGCCATCTCATTCTGATAATCATGACCATCGATGATGGCTACTGCACCAACGTGATACATGGCATAACGCGGATTATCGATGATCAGATAGAATGAGTAGCCGGAATCGGTCTTTTCCGTAACTACTTCAAAGTCAAAGAATTCACTCTGTTCAACAAAATCACCATTATTCTCGATCAAATGGATGAAATCCTTATAGCGCAAGAGATCACCTTCGCTGATCTCATTATTGACTGGTGAGCATCCTACAAGACATATTAAAAGGAGCAAACAGAGGAATAGTTTTTTCATATAAAAGATTATAGCATAGTTTTTACAGTAAAAGATTCTCTCCCATTTTGGATATCTCTTTATAGTTACTCATGTATTTAGCAACCACCTGATAAAAGCTTTTGGAGTGGTTAGGGACGATAAAATGAGCGAATTCATGAATGATCACATAATCGATAAAATCAGGGTGGTAATGAACAAGGTTCTTATTGAAAGTAAGAAGATTCTTAGCCGGGGTACAGGATCCAAAGCGCTTAGTCATCCGGCGATACTTGATATCCGGGAAAGGAAGGCGATAATCGCGGTAAAACTTCTCATATATCACTTCAATCCTGGTTCTGATATGTTTTAAAAACTGTTTATCCAGATAACTTTCTACTATTTTGGCAGCATCGCTTCCTTCTTTTGCATATACCGTAAAGGCATCATTCTCAAACATAATCCTGTTATGAGTACTTGAAACGGCCGAAAGAGGATAGCTCTTTCCAAAATAGAGGACAGAATCATTACTGTTCATCAGATTATTGATCCTTCTGACATTCTTCAAATGTTTGATCACCCAGCTTAGTTTACTCAAAACAAAATCATCGACTTTACTGATCGGAACAAACCGGTTAGCCGTTACTACGATCTCTCCGCTCTTATCGATACGCATGTTGATGTTTTTGACGCTTTTGGTAAGCAGATAATAATTGATGACGATATTGTCCTTGGTTATTGTTCTTTTCATCCACCTTATCTTACAATCAAAAAACTGATTATACCAATCGGGATCCTTACCCAAATTGTTAATTAAGTATAAAAAATATATTTTTATTTAACATAATGAACAAATATTATATTATAATAAACGTACGCACCAATGGCGGAACTGGTAGACGCGCACGTTTCAGGGACGTGTGGGATTCCCATGCAGGTTCAAGTCCTGTTTGGTGCACCATGTAAATAAATAAGACCGGCTAGCCGGTCTTTTATTTTTATCTCATTTAATTCAATTATTATGTCGATAAAACT
>JAFWFB010000136.1 GCA_017512625.1 Erysipelotrichaceae bacterium | reverse complement strand
GGTTGCCCAATGGGAAAATACTGTATTTCATCGCTTCATTGCTGATCTCGGAAAGGAAATAAGACTGGTCCTTGTTAAGATCGTCAGCCTTGGCCAAAGCAAAACCGTCATTATGCTCTACTTTCTTAACGTAGTGACCGGTTGCCAAAGCATCAAAACCATGTTCTTTCGCATAGTCATAGAATGTATCGAATTTAATATATTTATTACAGAGGATATCAGGATTAGGTGTCCTTCCCTTTTCATATTCATCAATAAACTTTTTAAAGACCAGATCCCAATACTCCTTGATATAGTCCTGTCTTAATAGCTCGATGCCCAACTGATCGGCTACCTTAAGGGCATCGTTATAGTCGTCTTCCTGCGGACAGATATCATCTGTTAGGGTAGGATTTCCCAGATAGTCATTATTTATAGCGCTATCCCAGTTACGCATAAAAAGAGCTGTCACTTCAAAGCCCTGATCGATCAGGATCTTCCCGGCAACAGCACTGTCTACTCCTCCTGATAAACCTAAGAGGACTTTCATTCTTCTCTTAAGCCTCCGCAGACATCGAAATGGGAGCAATCGGTACTACATAAATCACTGAAGTCAGTATTTCTAAGCTCCGGCGGGATAAAAGTATCGATCTCTTCCTTATCGTATCCGATCTGCATGTTTCGTTCGTTGATGATGATCGGTCTTTTGAGTATTGAAGGATTCTTGATGATGAAATCGATAAGCTCATTGGTGGTCATACTATCGAGATCGACCTGGTTTTCCTGAATTATCTTGGATCTTTTGGAAATGATATCGTCGGTGCCATTATCGCTTCTAAGCAACAGCAGCTTGATTTCTTCACGATCAAGGAGCACTTTAAAAATATTCTTCTCAACAAACTTGATGTTGCGATCCTTGAGATACTGTTTAACTTTTCGACAGCTGGCACACCCAGGACTTGTATAAATAATAACCATGACTAAATTATATCATCTACTTAACAAATTCACTTATTTATGATTAAATAACTCTTGTAAAGATCAGAATTAGTAAGGATATTGCGGCAAGAAGAGAATTGTTGGCTGCTGCAAAACAATCAGACGATATCCCGAAATTGGGTCTGATGTAGGTCCGGTTGCGCTAGTAGCCGGAGGGTGATGCCCTTATCATAAAGTGACCTTTTAAAGGTAAGTTGGGTGGTACCGCGCATTTTCGTCCCTTGTTTGGGGATTTTTTTATTTGGAGGATTAATCATGAAAAGAATGCTTTCCGGCATCAAGCCCAGTGGCGAACTGACCCTGGGCAATTATATCGGTGCACTGCGAAATTTCGTCAAGTATCAGGACGATTATGAGATGTATGTCTTCATTGCGAATCTGCATTGCATCACTGTCTTGCAGGATCCTGAGGAACTCAAGACCAATTTAAGAGATGCTGCTGCACTGTATCTGGCTTGCGGCCTTGATCCTGATAAAGCAACTATCTTCTTGCAGACCGATGTTAAATCGCAGGCGCAATTAGGTTTCATCGTCAATTGTCATACCTATCTTGGCGAACTTAACCGAATGACGCAGTTTAAAGACAAACAGGCCAAAGGCGAGACCAATCTTTCAGGCGGTATCTATACCTATCCTACTCTGATGGCTGCTGATATCCTGGCATATGATGCTGACTACGTGCCGGTAGGCGATGATCAGAAGCAGCACGTTGAACTTACCAGAGATGTAGCGATCAGAATGAACAACCGCTATGGCGAGCTATTCAAGCTTCCGGAACCATTGGTCGCTGAAGTAGGTTCAAGGATCATGTCGCTTTCCGATCCTACCAAGAAGATGTCCAAATCCGATGAATCAAATAAAGGATGCATCTACCTGCTCGATGATCCAAATGTCGCCAGAAAGAAAATCATGTCAGCCGTTACCGACTCTTTTGGTCAGGTCAAATATGACCCTGTCAATCAACCGGGTGTCTCCAACCTGCTGGTTATCGAAGCCGCATTGAGCAACAGGAATATCAAGGAAGTTGAAGAACAGTTTAAGGACGCCAATTACGGCACCCTTAAAAAAGCAGTTGCTGAAACAGTTGTAAATACTCTGGAACCGATCCAGAAGCGTTACCATGAGATACATGATTCCGGCATGCTTGAGCGTGTACTGGAGCAAGGAGCTATCAAGGCAATGGCGATTGCAGATAAACAGCTTGATAAAGTACAGAAAGCAATAGGCTTAGAGATCTTCTAAGCCTTTCTTTTTGCTATTTCAGAATTTTCTTCAGATACTCCCTGCAACGTAGCTGCTGCTTCTTGTAGATACGATGATTGTTATCAAAGACCTGTTCACTACCGTTTTTATAGATGATCCTGGTCTTGAACTCATCAACCGGTCTGATCTGATCGATCTGAAAGTAATTGATGAGATTAACACTGTCTGCGTTAAGTGATGAATCAGGCATCAACATCAGTCCTTCATCGATATAGATACATGGCTTATTCTTATACCCGGTGATCCGGCGATAGCTTTCTATTCCTCCCTTAAGTGAACTGCCATTTACGATGCACAGACTTTCAAGATATCTTTTAAGACGCTGATATTGAAACATGCGTTGATTGACCGATAAGGAATAATCCTTATTTTTGTAGCTGATTGAATATATCGTCATGATCTATGTAATAAAAAAATAAGGAGCATTCCTTATTTTTTATCAATTATTGATCACTATATTCATCAAAATCGTAATAATCATACAAGATCGATATCTTACGGTCATTACGCGGATTTTTAGGTTCGATCAGGGAAAAGACAAAGAAGTGGAAACTGAAAAAGATGATCAGCAAAAGTGATATCAGCGATAGTGCATCATTCAGTGTCTCCATTTTTATCCTCCCGATAATAATTATAAATGTTCTTGGCCAAAGATAAAGAGACGACCTTGGCTAATTCTTCGACTGAAGCTTCCCTGATGACTGAGACCTTGCCAAAACTATCGAGCAGTTTGATCGCAGTATTCGGTCCGACACCCTTGATCTTGGTAAGCGATGAATGCGTATATTTCTTGTTTCTAAGACGCTTGTTATAACCAATCGCAAAACGATGGACCTCTTCCTGCATGATCGTAAAGAAATGGAACAATTCGCTCTTTGGGTCGATATCGATGATCGATTCATCCTTAGCGATCAGATAGGATGTGCTATGGGTATCATCTTTAGCTAGCGCGATCATCCGGATATCCAGATTAAGCATTCGAGCAACATCCTTTACCGCTCTTAACTGATTAAGCGCGCCATCGATCAGAAGCAAGTCAGGCATCTTCTTGTTGTCTTTAAGCAGTGAGAACAGATACCGATAGACTGCTTCGGACATCGACTTAAGATCGTCGGCCCCTTCATCCAGCTTATAGTAGCGGTATTGATTCTTGTTTGGTTTAAGGCAATTAAACTGGATCTTTCCCGCTACCGTATCCTTGCCGCCAAAATGAGAGATATCAAACATGACGATGGAATCGATCGGTTCATTGAAGATGCTTTCCAACTGCTCATTGACCTTGTCTTCGTATAATTCATTTTCTTTAAGCAGTTTCTGCTTGAATTCCATCTGTTCCTTGGCATTGTCATAGGCATTGTCGATAAGTCTGGCCTTGGCACCCTTGGTAACATGGATGACATTGCAATCCAGGATCATCGCCAGTTTTTCCCGGATCGAAGCATCGTTAACATAGAGATCCTTGACGTATGGATTGCTTTGATAGTACTGGTAGATATAGGAAAGATATTCTTCCTCCAGGCCATTTACGACGGAGTTTACATATACCTGCTTATTAAGGATCCTGCCTCCGCGGATATTGAGGAAGCAGATCGACATCAGTCCGTTGGCCGCATAAAAATTGACAACATCGAAATCCTCATCGCGCTTGATCTCGCTGTAGGCGTCAAGCTTGATATATTTAAGGCTTTCAATGATGGATGCATATTCGCTGGCAACTTCAAAATCGAGATCTTCGATAGCCTGATCAAGCTTTCCCTGATACTCATCGATAAGATCCTTGACATCGCCATGTAAGATCCTGATGATCTTCTTTTTAAGATCGCTTAATATCGTATCATCTATATTCTTTTCACAATAGCCAAGACATTGTCCCAGGTGATAGTACAGACAGACTTTCTTTTTAAGCTTATTGCACTTTCTCAAAGGACAGATCTGGTTGATGAGTTCAACGATCCTGTTAGCATCAGTAGCACTTGGATAAGGGCCGTAGATATCATAACGGCTGTCAAACTTATTCTTAAAGCGTTTGATAAGTACCCTGAAATAAGGATCTCTGGTGATACAGATGTAAGGATAGGTCTTATCGTCCATGTAAAGGATATTGTACTTAGGACGGTATTCCTTGATCATTCCCTGTTCCAGGATCAGCGCATCCTTCTCATTTGAAGC
>JAFWFB010000135.1 GCA_017512625.1 Erysipelotrichaceae bacterium | reverse complement strand
CTGACCTTAAGTGCGCCTGATGGCCTAAGACCTGATAAGAATCTGTATCGGATATTAAGCTTTATCGTCAATGTCTTTCGCAGCTTCCCGTTCGTGATCCTAATGGTCATTATGATCCCGTTTACCAGGATGCTGGTAGGCAAGGCGATCGGCGTCAAGGCAGCCATCGTTCCTTTGACAGCTTCAGCTATCCCGTTTGTAGCCAGGATCATGGAATCGACCTTCAGGTCGGTCGATCCGGGTCTGATCGAGACAGCCAAGAGTTTTGGCGCCAATGATTTTCAGATCTTTCAAAGAGTCTATTTCAAGGAAAGCGTTCCGGGCATCATCAGCAATATCATCCTGACCATGATCTCATTAGTCGGCTATAGTGCCATGGGTGGAGCGCTTGGAGCAGGAGGACTTGGCGATGTTGCTATCCGCTATGGTTATCAAGGCTATAAGATACCTTATCTGATCGTAACGTCACTGATCCTGATCATCTTCGTTGAAGTAATTCAGTCGATCGGTAATTACCTCTATAATAAATTGTCGTAAAAGACTAAAATATAGGTATGAAAATCAATTTCAGCCTGAAGAAAGTATTCAAATATAGTCCTGATGATTACCAAAAGACCATCAGGATCTGGATCTTTCTTCTGGCTTTTTTATTGTTGATGACCGGCCTTTTGATCGGTTTCAATCCTCTAAAAAGCATCAGGGAATATAACCGTCTGCTTTTCATGGACTGCTCTTTGATCACTGACTACTTTGCGGTTGCCGGCTATAGTGCTGCCTTTATCAATGCGGGTATCAATGTCCTGCTGGTACTGGTTATCGGCATCATTGCCAAAGTCAGATATAACGGTCTAAGCATTGGCGCGACCTACATGGTTTTAGGATATGGTTTTTTCGGTAAGAATGCCTTAAATATCCTGCCGGTGATCTTAGGCGTCTATCTTTACTCAGTCGTTAAGAAAGAAGCCTTCCGCAGCAATTACAACATCGCCTTGTTGGCGACGGCCTGCGGTCCGATCGTTCAGTATCTGTTAAACCACGATCTTTTCAATAACCAGGCCTTGGGCCTGATAGCAGGGATCATCCTGGCAACAGCGATCGGCTTTGTGATTGCAGAGGTCGCCAGGTTTGCTGCCAAGATCCATGGCGGCATGCTTCTTTATAATGCGGGCTTTGCTTTGGGTATCATATTGATGCCGGTTACCATGGTCATGCGAAGCATCGGCTTTGAATTTGCTTCTGCTCTTACCTGGTCGACTGATCATCGCTTGGTGATGGGTATCTATCTACTTATTATCTTTGCGTTGCATATCCTTGCTGGTTATCTGCTTAATGATGGATCGTTTAAGGGCATCGACATGTTTTTAAGACTCAAAGATGAGGAAAATGACTATCTCGAACTTACCGAGCTTCCTGTAGTCATGATCAACATGGGTATCTGTGGCATCATGGCTGTCATGTATGTCTTTATTATTCTAGGTGACTTTGCGGGACCGGTCCTGGCAGCGATCTTCTCGATCGCCGGCTTTGGCGCCTGTGGTAAGAATTATCTTTCCATCTGCTTCCCGATCATCGGTATCGTCATCCTGTCCTTTGTCTCGAACTGGAATCTTACTGATCCCGGCGTATTGCTGGCGACCCTGTTTTCCACCTGCATCGCTCCGATCACCATCAGAGCCGGCTGGATCTGGGGAATCATTGGTGGCATGATCCATGTCTCGATCGCGATCAACATAGCCTTTGCTTCCGGTTGGCTCAACCTTTATAACAACGGATTTACCGGTGGTCTGGTCTGCCTGATCGTCATTCCGCTGCTTAATCTGTTCAGAAGACGCCAGCTTTAGCGAATTTCTGATATTTGGCTAAGAAATAGGCTTAAATTATGCTAATATTAATTATGTTTTTCATTGGAGGTATCGGTGATGAAAAAGTTTAATACCAGAACTTTAGTCGCAACAGCTTTAGGTGCAGCACTGTTCTTCGTAGTCTTCAAGTTCGTTTCAATTCCTTCTCCGGTTTTGAACACTAACTTTGCTCCGGCATACGCCATCTCTACATTCTTTGCGGTAGTATTTGGACCAGTATGTGGCTTCTTAGTTGCCTTTATCGGTCATGCATTAACT
>JAFWFB010000015.1 GCA_017512625.1 Erysipelotrichaceae bacterium | reverse complement strand
ATCCTTGACATAATAGGTCTTATTGGGCTTGCCCCGGTTAGGGACCGGTGTCAGGTATGGGGCATCAGTCTCAAACAAGAGATAATTGAGATCGATCCCCTGCAATACCCTTTTCGGCTCTTTCGCATTCTTGAAAGTCAATACGCCACCCAGGGAGATATAATAACCGATCTTGGTATATTCTCTGGCTACTTCCAAGGAGCCGCTAAAACAGTGAAGCATGCCCTTACGTCTGTTTGGGGTATTTTTAACCACTTCAAAGGTATCAGCCGTAGCTTCCCGGCTATGGATGACGATAGGAAGACCGTATTTATCCGCTAACCTTATTTGGGAAGCAAACATCTGCTTCTGTACTTCCTTGTTATCCGGATACCAGTGATAATCAAGCCCGATCTCGCCCAAGGCCGTGATCTTTTTCTGTTTCAGGACTTCTTCAAGTTCAGCCAAGGCTTTTTCATCGGTCTGCTTCCACTCATCGGGAAAGATCCCGTAAGCCAGATCGACCATCTGGTCCTGATAGGTCAGGGCCTTTTGGTATTCATCGATCGATGTCGAGGTAAGCAGGATCTTTTCCAGGTCCTTGCGGGCGATCGCCAGTTCTTCGGGAAACTCTTGCCCGGTGATATGAGTATGCGCATCGATATACATCTTATTTACCCAGGCAGAAATTCCTGAACAAGGAATCGATCAGATCGTCTCTGCTCTCCTCTCCCAATATTTCCTTCAGATAGTGATAGGCGGAATAAAGATCATCACTGATCAGATCGATCTCTCTTCCTTCATTGACCGCTTCGATCGCTTCCTTGATCTCGTTAGCGGCCATGACCATCAAGGAGATCTGGCGCTCATTGTTAAGGACATCCTCATTGATCAGGGAATAATCATCAGCGTATTGCTGCTCCAGGTAGTCGGTCAGTTCGCTGATATCCTTTTCTCTGGCAGCGATCTTGATCTGGCTACCGCTATCATCGAGATCCTTTTTATTGCGCACGATCAGATAGTTGCGGTCCTTGATATATTCAAACAGTTTTTCGTCTTCTTCGTTATAGGTATGATCGATCACAAAAAGGATCAGATCGGCTTCTTCGATCGCCTTCAGGGAACGGTTGATGCCCTCGGCTTCAATGATATCATCGCTTTCCCTGATACCGGCGGTATCGATGAGATGCAGACTGATGTTCTTTAAATTGATCGTATCTTCGATCAGGTCCCTGGTCGTACCCGGAATATCGGTAACGATCGCCTTATCCTTTTGGACCAAGGCATTGAGCAGGGACGATTTACCGACATTCGGCTTGCCAACGATGGCGACCTTGATGCCATCCTTAATGACTCTGAATCTTCTGGCCTTATCGACGATGTCATTGGCCTTAATAAGGAAATCCTTTAATAAAGGAAGTACCTTCTCGTTAGTCATGATGACTACATCATCATATTCCGGATAATCGATATTGACCTCGATGGTACCGATCACCTGCATCAGTTCTTCCAGCAGCGGTTCGATAAGACGGCTGATCGAGCCGTTTACGCCCTTGATGGAAGATACGGCCTTGGCTTCATTGTTCGCATTTATCAGATCATTGATCGATTCCGCCTGACTTAGGTTGATCCGGCCATTGAGATAGGCTCTTTTGGTAAATTCGCCCGGGCCAGCCATCCTGGCACCCTTGGTAAGCAAAAGATTGAAGATCTTGCGGGTAACATAGGCGCCGCCATGGGTATTGATCTCAACGATATCCTCCCTGGTATAGCTATTAGGCGCTCTGAAAACCGAGACCAGCACTTCATCGATGATCTCTTCTCCATCCTGGATATAGCCGTGCGACATGGTAAAACCATCCTGCTGGCTCAGATCTTTGGAATAGATGCCATCGACGATCTCGATCGCCTGATCACCGCTTAGGCGGATGATGGCTATCGCATTGTCATTGACGGCGGTGCTGATCGCCACGATGGTCTCAAACATTGTCGCTCTCCCGGAAGTAATACTCATAGATGCTATCAGCGATCCTGATCCATTCCTTCAGTTCACGGGTCTTGATCATGACTTCATCGTCAAGCATCTTTTCCCTGATCAGTTCGATCAGTTCTTCTTCGCTGATCGGGTCGCTTACTTCCTTGCCTTTTCGGTATCTAAAAATCTTATTGCTCATCTTCGTTTACCAGCTTGCAGTAATAATACTCAATTTCTCTTTCAAATAATTCAGTCTTGGTGATCGATTCATTGCTCGTCAGACCAATGACCCTGATGATGATCGGCTCATTCTGTCCCTTGGCACATGGGCTTTCATCCTCATGGCCGCTTACCTTGCCAGGATCGACACCCAGCCCGCTTATATAGGCATTGAAATTATTGACGGTCTTTCCTTCCAGCACATCGATCTTAAACGGGATCTCGATGACCAGCGGTTCTTCATCATCCTTTGGTGTGGTCTCCGGCTGTTTCTTCGGCTTGGTGAATACCGCAAAAGACGTATCCGATTTGGTAAACTGACCGGAATCGGATAAGGCAGTGATCCTGATCAGATATTGCTGATCATCATTGAACCGGCTTAGTTCGACCTCGGCCTTTGGTTCGTCGACCTTGACGCTGTAACCGATGCCCAGATCGATCTCGATCTGATAGGAGGTAGCATCCATGACCGGATCAAAGGTGATCCTTAAGACATCGCCATCCGGTGTCAGATGGATGTTGCGTACATCAGGAAGCTGCTGAATGGAAGCAGCACTCTTATCGAACTGATCATAGTTGTTGTTGCCCACACCATAGACCTGGGTACCGTCAAAGGCGACCAGATAATCCTTTCCGGCTTCGATCGCCTGGATACCGGTCCACTGCTCGACTTCGTTTTCGATCAGGTAGTTATCGATCAGGATGTAGACCTTGCCATCCTTGCGCAGTCCTGCGACGAAATTCTCGCCGATGGCAATATCGATGACATTCTCCCAGTAGGAGGTTATGTAATTATTAGGTGAAAAGCAGGATACGGTATTATCCGCATTGATCAGAAACAGGCTGTCATTATCGAAATAGACTCCCTTGGTATCGGTCTTGATCTCTTCAGCAAAAGGAACGATGCCGCTGACATAGACCTGCTTGTCGCTGATGCCTACTGAACCGTATTCTCCCGCATAGATATTTCTGATGCCTTCCCATTTTTGCGTATCACACTCGCCGAAATTGTTGGAACCGATGGCGCTGACACTGTGATTGCGGTGCAGGATCAGAACATGGGTCTTACCGGCTGCGATATCCAAAGCATCATCGATCCTTCCGACTTCTTCCAGGTATTTGCTGTTAAGACCGGCGCTAGCCAGGGATCCGTCCTTTTTAAGGATGATGGTGAAATTGGTTCCTTCCTTGGCCTTTAGGACGTTATCGATCTGGGCATAATCCAGCTGACCGTTGCTGTTATCGCCGCGGGATAAAAGCTGATTGCCATATAGATAGACAACAGAAGTATCCGAAGCACTTAACTGATCGATCGGACTGAAGATCTGTTCCAGACTGTTATTTGCATTCTTAGGCAGGAAATGAACGATGACCACCATAAAGATCAGGGCTACGATAATGGCAAAGAAGTAGCTGGAACCAAGGATCTCCTTTAAAGTCTTTTTCGGTTTCAATTCCTTGCCGATCATGGTCAGATCGATCTTGTCGGTATCGTAATGCTTGTTGTATTCCTTTAAAGTCACTTCCTTGCGGTTATCGATCAGCTCCGCGATATCCAGATGATAAAAAGCAGCTATCTTGCGTAACTGTTCGTAATCAGCCATCATTCTTCCGTTTTCCACGGCCATGTAGCTGAAGATGTCCATACCGACATTCTTGGCTACAAAACCCTGGGAGAAGTTATAGTGCTTTCTTAAGGTTAAAAGTTTGTTGGGAAGCGAATTCACACGTTAAGTATAACACTATTATCAATTTAAAAAGAGGTCCTAGGACCTCTTAAGATAAATCATGATAACTTCCAAATCGCTAGGGTTGATACCACTGATCCGGGAAGCCTGACCAAGCGTTTCCGGCTTGATCTTATTAAGTTTGGTGATGGCTTCGAGAGAAAGGTTTGGCACGCTTTGGTAATCTTCGATCTTTCTAAGCGAGATCTTCTCATTCTTTCGCATCTTTTCTGCTTCTCTTTTAGCCTTGGCGATGTAACCTTCATACTTGGTCTCGATCTCCAGCTCATTTATGATATCCTCGTCGATCGGGTCATCGGTAAATTCGTTGAGCTTACAGATCGAAACTTTCGGTCTTCTAAGCAGTTCATAGCCATTGGTACCGACACTTAGCGGTTCAAAGCCCAGTTCAGTGAGATAATCATTGATCCTGGAATCGACCGGGAACTTGATATTTTTAAGGGTCTCGATCGCCTTTTCCTTGCGATGTTCCTTATCAAGATAATTCTGATAGCGTAGATCGCTTACCGTACCAAGCTTGTGGGCATAGCTTATCAGTCTTTGCTCCGCATTATCATGTCTTAGAAGCAGACGGTATTCCGCTCTGCTGGTCAGAAGACGGTATGGTTCATTGGTTCCTTTGGTGATCAGATCATCGATCATGACACCGATGTAAGCCTCATCTCTTTTAAGTATGAAAGGCTCCTTGCCATCGATCTTAAGGCAGGCATTGATACCGGCCATGATACCGAGGCCGGCTGCCTCCTCATAGCCGCTGGTACCCAGGATCTGGCCACCGATAAACAGATTCTCGATCTTCCTGGTCTCCAGATTGATCTTGACATCCAACGGATTGATGGCATCGTATTCGATCGCATAAGCGTATTTCTTGATCCTGGCATGTTCCAGACCGGTCACCGTTACCAGCATCTCTTCCTGCACTTCCCTAGGTAAGGAAGAACTGAAGCCCTGGATATAGGTGGTATCCAGTTCCAGTGATTCCGGCTCCAGGAAGATCTGGTGGACATCCTTATCGGAAAAACGCTTGACCTTGTCTTCGATCGATGGACAATAACGCGGTCCGACGCCCTTTACCACACCGCTATACATTGAGGAGCGGTGCATGTTATTCTGGATGATCTCTTTGGTCTTTAGGGTGGTATGAGTCAGGTAACAAGGAAGCTGCTTTTCCGGTGGCAATACTTCGTCCTTGGTAGTCTCCTGGGCAAAATGCAAGAATTCATCGTCACCCTTTTCCAAAACCGTCCTGGAAAAATCGATGGAGTCGGTATAGACCCTTGGCGGGGTACCGGTCTTAAGACGGAATAATTCCAATCCCAGATCACTGAGACACTTTGACAGGTTCTTGGTCGTCTTATCACCATCCGGACCGCTGCTTTTTACTTCATCACTGATCATGACCAGCGAGTCCATGTAGGTACCGGTCGTTAAAACCACTGCCTTGGCATAGATATCTTTAGATGATAGTTTTACACCGACACATTTATTATCTTCAACGATCAGACCTTCAACGATATCCTCGATGATGGTAAGATCATCCATCTGTTCCAGAGTCTTGCGCATCAAGGCTGAATAGGCCAGCTTATCGCTTTGAACTCTAAGGGCCCTTACTCCCGGACCCTTGGCACTGTTTAGCATCTTAAACTGCAGTGCAGTCTTATCAGCAATCCTTGGCATGATGCCACCGAGGGCATCTACTTCACGGACGACGATCCCCTTAGCCGGTCCACCGATACTGGGGTTGCAGGGCATTTTAGCGATATGTTCAAGATTGATGGTTATCAAAGCAGTCTTCTTGCCCATTTTCGCCAGGATATGGGCAGCTTCGCATCCCGCATGTCCGGCACCGACAACGATCGCATCAAACATGAAAGACCTCCATCAGACGCTGACGTTCTACAAGGATATCTTCCAGTTTGTCATCGATCCCTACATAATCCTCTTCGACCAAGGCTTCATAGATATCTACCAAAAGCCAGTAGAGATCCATCAAACGCAGATCAAGGGCAAGGATATAAAGACCCTTAAGGGCATCAATGGCAATGGCAAAATCACCGATCCTTATCAGTTCCTTTAATTCATCGAAAAACTCGTCAGTAAGATAGATCCTGACGCATTTCAGATATTCATTCTCGTTTTCGAATCTATCGATGATGTCATCGATATATATTTTGTGTTTTCTTAATTCTTCAATCATTGAGTATTTCATCCATAAGGTCGTTGCCTGTATTAAATTCTATAACGATTTCCTTATCAAGAATACCCAAAATCTGTTTTTTAAGCAGTACCAGATAACCGGTCAGTTCATTTTGATATTTATCATTGATCAAAAAAGCGTGGATGATGACCCTGTTCTCGTCTATCTCAAAGCCGAGATCCTGATGATCTTTTAAGATCTCGCACCGATCAGGAATCAGCGAACGGATCGCTTTTAGTTCGCTTTTTTTGTATTCCAGCGCTCTTACAGTGTCCAATGCCTCAAACAACTCTACCCTGATGATATCCAGATCGACCTTGTTTTCCTTTTCCGGATGCGTCCAGACATCCAGACCGATCTCGCTGGCCTTCTTAAGGATGGAGACGGTCACCTTATCTTCCAGATAGATGTAAGATTCGATATTGCGGGAGATGTTATAGTCAAATTCGCTTAGATAGATCGGGCCCTGGAAAAAGACGACATCACCAACGACCAGGGAACTGATCTTTTTCGGCGTCTCCCCTTTATCGCTTAATTTATTTAAGGTCTCGCTGAATTCCTCATAGCTGCTATAACCGTTATAGGAGCCATACTTGTTCCACATCTTGCGCACAGACAAGGAATCGATCCCTTCCAGGGTACCGTAACCGATAATGCCCTTTTCCCTGTTGCGCATCATCCGGCGGTCTTTGGAAAGAAAAAAGATGAATTCTCCCTGGCAAAAATCCGTAAACCCTTTATTATTAAGGCGCCAAAAATTCATCTTTCTGTTGTTTTGCAGACGGTGAAATTCCAGCATTTTGGCATCACTGATATAAGCGATACTACTCATACTTTAATTATACACCTAATCAATCAGCAAATTCAGGTATTACCCGGGCAAACATCGGTTCCGTTGCCCTAGGCAGATAGATACTGCGGATGACCGCTCTTCCTGAGTAGTTGCCCTGTAAGGCCATGCCATCACCCAGGTATACCGCGACATGAGTATAGCCATTACCGCCGTTCATGTAGAAGATCATGTCGCCAGGAAGGGCTTCCTCATAAGAGATGTAATTGGCCCTGATGGTAAGCAGCTGCCTTCCAAAGTACTTGTTATAGAACATGCACATGACATCCTGACAACTGCCGGTAACGCCAAGCAATGACTCAGCGATACCGTAAACGTCGGTCGCATCGGTATAAGTCGAATAACTTCCTGTGTTATAGAACAGGGTAGCTCCGCCGCTAACAACGCAAGTCCCCTTATCCGGATCATAATATCCGCCGCTTAATCTGGAGCTGCAATCCGGTTCCTCGATCTTGACGGTAACACCCTTGGAGACATATTCTTCGCTGTTTTTAACGATTGCGGTAAGTTTATAGGTTCCCGGTACATAGGTATTGATGTTCTCAGCGAAGTACACACGGTGAACGATATTGCGTCCATCGATGTAGTAGGCATCACTGAAATCCAAATCGGTACCGGCTTCTATCAAGTAGTAATCCGAGATATTTCTAAATGTTGGTTCGGTAACATTGGACTGAGCTTCCAGCTTCTCATTGAGCAGATAGTTAAGATCGAGTAATGCGAGCCCGATCAGCAGCAGAAGCGCCATGTTACAGACGATCAGTTTTTTTAGCATGTTCTAATTCTACTTAATCTGACCCTAAAATGTCAAATTTGAGGACTGACGGCGACCTTAAACATCGACTATAAGCAAGATAAAAAAGCGACTTTAGGCCGCTTTTTTTAAATAAGTATTTGATAGATATGGCTGTTACAGAACGATCTTGGCGCAGGCTTCACCGGCCTTGATCTGATAGGCTTTGATCGTTACCTCACTGCCTTTTTTTGCCTTGATTATCCAGGTAACTTCCTTGATCGGGGCGACTGTGATCAGTGACTCATATCCGGCACTGTAACCCATCATCGCCTTGATCTGGCCATAACCGCCAAGGTTGCCGATACCGGTCTCTGCTTTGCCTTCGATGATCTCGATCTCGCCCTCGATCTTAACTTTAACTTCCTTGGCCACTTTCAGATTGATGGCTTCCTCGCTGATATTGGTAGGCAGATAACCGTTGTTAGCAACTTTGACCGTTATCTTATAGACATCATCTCCTACCTGCGTGCACTGGGTGTTTTCAATGCATAGTTCAGGCAATACCTTCGCATAGCGCAAGGTGAAACTGGTCATCTTCTCCACTTCATTATTAAGCAGGAAGGCCGGAGGGTTCTGGCTGGTGAACTTGACACCGATGCCACCGATCTCCACCTTTCCGAATTGCGGATGATCATATTCCGTCCAAGGCTTGATGGCTTCCGGATAATGTTCCTTGAGCCACTTGATCCTTAACATCAGTACTTCGTTTTCTTCTTCCAAGCTAGGTGTATAGCTCTTGGTCCGATCCCAGGTCTTACCGACCAGTTTGTCAAAGTCCCAAAGTTCGACGGTATAGGCTAAGATTCCCTGGGTCTGATAGCACCAGTCATCGAAGGCGCCGGAATCGTAATTGCTTTGATCTTCCATAAAGCAGTCGAAGATATTGACACAAGGATAATCGCATTCCTCCTTGGCCATGGCTCCGATCTCCTTATAGAATTCCATGTCCTGCTTAGGAGCGCTGACTGATGGTCTGGTTCCCGGCGGGAAGAGTAGGAATCCGCCATGGGTATGGTGGGTCGCTACCACACCGATATTTGGATGGCTTAGGACAAAGTCCACGATCGCCTTGGTCTCAGGATTGCTTAACGGATACTCACCGGCACCCGGCTGTCTTGCTTCAGCAAACCAGCCATAAGGATAATTACGGTTGAAATCCCTGCCATAAGGAGACTTGGAAGGATAAATGATGTTTCCATCATAATCCTTGTACAGGCCCTCGAAATAGACATTATAGAATTCACCTTCTGTATCATCCGGAAGTCTTTTTTCCATGATCAGCGGATCCTTTTCGCTTTTCTTAAAGACGCCATGCGGATCCTTGATCCTCATCATCCTGATGGTATTATCGCCATCGAGATCCTGCTCCAGAAGGCCCTTAAGATCTTCATAGTAAGGACGGTCCACTGAGCGCAGAGAATGGGAGGTGATCTCTGAGCTCAGGTATTTTTCGGCTCCATCCGGAGAAACTCTGGGAATGATATAGAAAGTGGTATCAGTAAGCAGTTTACAGATCTTAGGATCATCACTGTTGGTCACCAGATAATCCAGGGTATGCATGGCAGCCATCGAACCGGTAACTTCACCCGCATGGGTATTGCCATCGATATAGATCGCTTTCTTATGAGCATTGTCACCATAGCCGATAGTACAGGCATATACTTCCAGGCCCTTTACTGTGGTACAGATGCTCTCGTAGCTAAACAGCTTGGGATAGTTTTCCCGGAAATACTCCAGGATCTTCTTGATCTCTTCAAAGAGGAAGTAGTGATCGTATTTAAATGTTGTCTTCATGATGATCCTCCTTACAGGACTTTGGAGAGGAATTCGATCGTTCTCGGATTCTTCGGATGATTGAAGATCTCGTCCGGCGTACCTTCTTCAGCAATGATACCGTCATCCATAAACAGGACTCTGGTACTGATCTGCTTAGCGAAGTTCATCTCGTGCGTGACGATGACACAGGTCATGCCTTCGACTGCCAGCTGGCGGATGACTTCCAGTACTTCCTTGACCATTTCCGGGTCCAGGGCACTGGTCGGTTCATCAAAGAGCATTACATCCGGATTCATGGCTAAAGCTCTGACAATGGCCAGACGCTGTTTCTGTCCACCGCTTAGCTTGCGTGGATATTCGTGTTTCTTATCGCTTAGTCCGACTTTAGCCAGCAACTGGTCAGCGATATTCTCCGCTTCCTTCACTGGCATTTTCTTCTCCAGGGTCGGAGCTAAGGTGATATTTTCTAAGACGGTAAGATGTGGGAAAACATTGAAATGCTGGAAGACGATGCCGATCTTTCTTCTATGCAGGTCCAGATCGACTCCCTTGGCACTGATATCCGTTCCTTCAAAAAGAACCTGGCCTTCCGTCGGTGTCTCAAGCATGTTAAGGCATCTTAGGAAAGTCGACTTGCCGGAGCCGGAAGGACCGATGATCGAGACGACTTCGCCCTTTTCGATCGTCTGGTTGATCCCCTTAAGGACTTCGAGCTTACCGAAATTCTTTTTCAGCCCTTTAACTTCGATCAGACTAGTCACTTAGCATCAGCCTCCTTTCCAAAAGCTGTACTCCCTTGCTCAGTACCGAAGTCATGATGAAGTAGATGATCGCTACTACAAAAAGCGGCTGCCAGCTAAGGAAATAGGTGGACATCAGGATGGTCCTGGTCCTCATCAGTTCATTGATATAGAAGGTCGATGCCAGGGAGGTCTCCTTGATCATCGTGATAAACTCATTGCCTAATGCAGGCAGGATATTTTTGACTGCCTGCGGCAATACGATCTTGGTAAAGGCATGATAGTCGGTAAGTCCAAGTGACTTGGCTGCTTCCTGCTGTCCCGGATCGACAGCCTGGATACCCGAACGGATGATCTCGGATACATAGGCTGAAGAGTTGATGACCAGCGAGAAGACGACATAGAAGTAATCAGACAGATTGAGGCTCTTAAGTCCGGTAAAGAACTGAGGAACGAAGAAGGTAAAGATGTATAGCTGTACCAGCATCGGGGTTCCCCTGATCAGATTGACATAGAAGCTGCAAACTGCACTTAATGGTTTAAACTTGGACATCTTGCCCAATGAGACAAAGATTCCTAACAGACTTCCCAGAAATACGGTTATGAAGGATAGCTGCAAGGTTCCCCATGCTCCTTCCAGAAAGATGTCCCAGTATTTTATCGCAACATCAATGATCTCGGTAAGATCCATGATTATTCCTCAAAGTCCATGCCTAAGGCTTTGCCAATGGCCTTAGCTTCATCAGACCAGGTCTGATAGATTCCTGATTCGTTGACCTGGGCCAGGATCTCGTTGATCTTTGCGATCAGTTCAGTCTCACCCTTTTTAACAGCCAATACATTTCCGGCGTGCATGTCTTCCAAAGTGGTATCAAATTCCGGGGTAGCCTTAGCCAGATCCGGATTGGAATTCTGATAGACATAGATCTGATCGCATGAGCAGGCAAAGCCATCGACCTTGTCGGTCTTAAGCATCATCAATGCGGCATCAAGGGTACTCATCAGGGTGATCTCAGCATCTTCGATCTGTTCCTTGACATAGCCTTCCTGTAAGGAACCCGGCTGGGCAACGATCTTCTTGCCATTGAAATCAGCAAGGGTCTTGTAGTTTTCGACTTGGTCAGCCTTGACCATCAGTCCCTGACAGCTTGATTCGCCATCCTGGTTGTAACCGATGGAAAGTTCATAATTATCTTCCCTTTCCTGCTTCCAGCCAAAGCCGGAGATCGCGATGTCCGCATTATCGGTTGAGATGGCTGTAAGTACAGCATCGAAATCCATGGCCTTGATCTCCAGGGTCACACCCAGCGCTTCCGCAATATACTTAGCCAAGGCGATGTCAGAACCTACATACTGTTCCTGTCCGGATTTATTCGGATCGATGAATTCCATTGGAGCATAGTCCGGACTGGTAGCTAAAACCAATACTCCCTTAGCCTGGATCTCCTCCAGCTTATTGGCGTAAGCAGTTTCCTGCTGCTTGCAGCCAGACAGGCAAATCAATGCCATAGAGATTGTTAACAATAAAGTTACCAGTTTTTTCATATACTCCTCCTTTAAACAAAAAAGTCGTCTCACAATGAGACGACTTAAATATCGCGGTACCACTCAAATTGTCTGAATGAATCAGACCACCTCGATCATTAACGCAGATTGACGTCTGTATCTACTTTATTCGAAACAGCTCTTCATCGGTGCGCTTCGCTATCATTACCATAGTAAGGCTTCCACTCTGTCCTTATTCGCTTGCTGGATAGGGATAACTACTCTCCGAATCTAAAGATTTATGAGTACATAATAACATCAAAAAACATAAATGCAACAGTTTTCAATGATAATTAATGCAATTATTTTCAATCTTTGAAAATATTTTCACTACTCTTTAGGTAATTCAATGTCGTTAAGTTCGACGAAATCTTCAGTGAGCAACAGATCCATCGGCTTATCCGGATCGTTTAGTATGCGCTGTGATTGCTTAAGGATCGCGTCTTCGACAACGTTACGGGCCAGACGGCCATTACCGGAAGTGGAATCGCCCTTGGCCTGGACCTTGGTAAAGTAGACGATCAGTTTCTGATAGGCATCATCATCGATCTTGTAATCCTTACCGGTCGCGATCGATACAGCGATCTTAGCCAGTTCTTCACCGGTATAATCCGGGAAGTGAATGATATTCGCAAAACGGCTCTTAAGACCGCTGTTGGCTTCCAAAAATTCCGCCATTTCCCTGGAGTATCCGGCCAGGATGACGATCAGATCATCACGGTGATCTTCCATCATTTTGACCAGGGTATCGATGGCTTCCAGACCGAAGGAATCATCGTGACCACGGTAAAGTGAATAGGCTTCATCGATGAATAAGACTCCACCGATGGCTGACTCGATTACTGATGCGGTAAGCGGAGCGGTATGACCGACATAGCGTCCGACCAGATCGCTTCGGGTAACTTCGACCAACTGACCGGTCTTTAGGATGCCACAGGCCTTCATCAGACGGGAAACGATCCTGGCGATGGTCGTCTTACCCGTACCAGGGTTGCCGGTAAAGACCATGTGCTTGCTGACCTCGGCGGTCTTCATGCCTTTTTGTTTACGAAGGGTATTGATCTTTAATAGATCTTCTAAGGAAAGCAGGTATTCCTTGACCTGATCCAGACCAACGATCGCATCGAGTTCCTTTTGGATCTCTTCCCTTTCCTTGTTAGCATCGTCATCGCTAAGGGACATGATCTCATCGCCATAGACAGCGATCAGTTTATCTGCTTCTTCCTTGACGGTAACGACATCGATATCCTTGGCTAAGGCCAGATTTACCAGATCGTTATAGATACGGTTGATCGGTTCCCTGATGCTCTTGATGCCACGGATCTTTTCATATTTATCCTTGATATCCTGATTGATGGTTGGATCGATGATCAGATCGATCTCCAGCTGAGCTTCACACTTCTTTTCCAGAAGTTCCAGTTCACGCTGGATCAGCTGATCGACGACTTCACCCTCAAAGGTCTTGACCTTGACCTTGTCGTGGATCGCATCGATGAAATTCTTGCCGAAATAATCGAGCAATGAGGATTCCTTGCCCTCATTGATGAAGACCAGATATTTGGAATTGCCATATAAGGTATCGATGATATCACCGGTAAGCTTGGTAGTAACTTCTTCCAGCTGTCCGTTTTTAAGACTGTATCGCTTGCTTAAGACGATCTTATTGTTGATGACCATCTCCGATAGCATACGGTTATAGACCGGACTTGAGACCGCAAAGTTTTCAATGACGATGAACTCGCACGGTCCTTCCAAAGCTGCATAGAAGTCCTGCAGGAATAAGGTCTCACTTGAGGAATTCTGATACCGGCTCATATCGAGATAAGCCAGATCAGGAGAAAGCGAGAGGTTGTTATTATTTAAGGCCTTGGCGATCTCCTGCATCAGATAGTGCTTGCCGGAGCCGTCAGAGCCGGTAACGATCATGCTGTTTTTAAGCTTCTTGGCGTCGAATCCGGTGACATAAGGACGACGGACTGCTCTTAAGATCGCATCGACAGCTTCATCTTGTCCAAGGACATTGACCTTGACCTCTTCAGCCATCTTATCGAATACTTCCTTACTGTCCTTGCCTCTTACCACTTCCACAGCCTGCTTTTCCTGCAGGTTGAAATCAGAAGCGATCTCCTTTTCGACTCCCTTTATGTAATCTTCACTGAGGCCCAGTTCATTCTGGATCTTTTTGGCATCCTCCTGGTTTTTCTTAAGCAGTTCATCAAGTTCTGCTTCCAAGGATGTCAAAAGACTGATCGTGTCATCACCGATCTTGTTGACTTCACGACGCTTGTTCAAAACCTCATTCATTAATTTTTCTTTGTCTTCTTTTTTCATAGTTCACTCTTGATCCGCAGGTCGATGCTGTCCATCATCTTGTCACGGGAATAGTTGATCGCGGAAAGGACATAACGAAGTCCGTCATAGTAGCCCTTTGCAGCAACCGTAGTCTTGTTATGCTCGTTTTCAACGATCTCTTGCTTGAGGATCGATTCGATGACGACCAGGTTACGGTTATTGACTTCGTTTTGCTTGAGGTACTTGTTAAGCGCCTGCAGATGAGCCTGAACATACTCAACGTTGTCGGTATTTTCATAGTTTACGCTCGCAATGTAGTTAACGAAGTACTCATGACGGGTGTAATAGGTGTTGTGCTTGTAGGTCTCATTGACGACCGGGATCTTGAAAACACCCCGGTGTTCGCCTTGGTAACGGCGGTTGATCGAGATCAGGTCATCACTGCTTTGGGTAATGCTGTCCTTGATCTGATCGATGGATTTGGTATCCCCGATCTGTCGTTCCAGATCAGCTAATATTGTTTCGATATCTTTCATTTTCTTAATCCTTCATCTACCAGCACATCCTTCTTAAGGAGGGACTCTAAAGTCTTCATATCAGCGTTGAGGTTGATATATTCTTCGTTGTGCAGGGAATTGTTGATCTCCTTTAAGGCTTCGTTGATCAGGATGGTCAGCTTGATAAGCTCATTCTCTGTTCTCTTGAATTCCTCATTTTCCTGATTGACCTGTAACTTCTTGTAGTTTTCCAGGATGTTGACCAGGATCGGGAGATAATAATCGTAAAGCTTTCTCAGTTTATTGTCATCTTTCGATGAAGCGGAATCGATCTTACGCAGATAATCACAGGTCTGGTTGAGGGAACTGGTGATCTCAGCGTGCGGGATGGCTTCGTTGAGCTGATTGATCTTATCGATATAGTCTTGCGCATCGGAGCGCTTGCTGACCTTGACTTCCTTAGGAGCATTGACATTTACTTCCTGCTTGAGGACATCGTCATTCTGCTTGCTGAAAACATCGAGCAGATTAAGGATGCTGTAATAGGTGGACATGTGTTTCAGCTTGAACTGTCCCAGATTACAGATGAATTCATCATTGACGGTGATATAGAGATCATCGATCGTGCTGAACTTGCCATTGATGGTCGTCAAAGCGATCTCACCGATGATCGGGAGCTTGTAATTCTCCTTGAAATATTCATTCAGGCGGCGTTCGATCCTGTAGGTATTGACCTTAGTACCGGCCTGTTCGTTTCTCTTTTTGGTAGTAGTTCTTCTGTTGGTTCTTGAATTGGTGATTTTGGCGGTATCACCGACAATCGATCTAATGATCTGAACGATGATCGCGATCGGTAACAGGGTGAATGCCAGGGCTATGACTGAGCCAAAGATGTATTCGCCACCGCCGAATAACATCAGGAATATGAATAATCCCCACGGAAAAAAGCTTCTTCTTCTCATATAAATTATTATAGCATTTTATAAGAATCTCACACTAAATGTAGCCAATAAAAAGGCTGATTACTCAGCCTCTTCTTCACTTCTTCTGTTATTGTTGGTGTATTCCCACATCTCCTGGAAAGGAATGAAACGGACGAGATTGGATAATCTCTTAGCTTCAGTACGCTGTTCCTTGACATTCATCTGATGAACGTTCTTTAAGACATTGCGATCGAGCATGTAATGCACATAGATGAACTTCTTGAGCAGGAAGGTCTTGATGATCTTATCTTCAATGAAAGCGAAGCGCTTTACATCGTGGTTGTATTCGTAGTTTTTGATCTCATTCATGATCGCTTCAGAACGGGCGGTCAGAGTGTTGGAGATCTCTTCATAAGTGCCCAGATACTGCTTGTCGATTTCCTGCTGGATAAAGATGGCGTTTCCTTTAAGCCTTCCATATCCGTCCTTAACTGCTTCAGGATCTGTATCGTAAGCCAATACCAGAGTATCCTTTCGGTAATCGGTTAAGACGTTTGGTGTTTCGCTAAGGACATAGAACAGAGCCTTGGCGTAAATATAATCAGAACCCAGAACTACGACCTTGTCGTTCTGATTATAAAGGATGTAGTCGCAAACGATGTGATTGTTCTTGATCTTGTTAGCATCCTTGTAACGAATGATGATATTTGAAGTTGACTCTTTGGATAAAGAGCAGCGGTAATCCTTGATCACCTTCAGATCGCTGTCAAGAGCAAGCAGGGTACTTAAGCAGGCGTACTCAGGATCT
>JAFWFB010000134.1 GCA_017512625.1 Erysipelotrichaceae bacterium | reverse complement strand
TAGTAAAGGATCCCATCATCCTCATCGCTGAAGATGGAGCCATCAACGAAGAAGGATTAAGGCGGTTTACCCCGTTTTTAAAGGATGTCGAATAAATGGTCGGGGTTACCGGATAAGTATATTGAACCGCTACGACATCATCGTAGACCGGTTCTCCTTCATGTTCATAGTAGTATTTGAAGGCTTTGATATTATTGGTACCGACCTGGGCAAACATATTGGTCAATATCTGAGATTCAGCCAGTTCAGCATCGCTGTTTACCGAATCGCTGATCGTGGTAGCCAGGGAGGTCATCATCGTTGTCAGGTTTACCGACTCGGAAGTGATGGTCAAAGGATAGGAGGATAAGGTCTCTTCCTGGATCTGGTCAATATAGTTGCTGAAACCGGTGGAGACCGAAAGGATCAGGGCAATGCCCATGATGCCGATGCTTCCCGCAAAGGCCATCATAAAGGTCCTTAACTTCTTGGTTAGCAGGTTTTTAAGGGAAAGCGAAAAGGCGGTGACCAAAGACATCGACTTGTTCTTCGGGATCTTCTTGCCCGGCTTGGTGTCGGTATCGATGATGAAAGGATTGCTGTCATCGATGATATGGCCATCGCTTAACCTGATGATCCTGTTGGCATATTCATCAGCAAGATCCGGATTATGAGTGACCATGATGACCAGCTTGTCCTTGGCGACCTGCTTAAGGATATCCATTACCTGCAGGCTGGTCTCGCTATCCAGGGCACCGGTCGGCTCGTCAGCCAGGATGATATCCGGGTCATTGACCAGGGCTCTGGCGATCGCTACCCTTTGCATCTGACCACCGGATAACTGGTTAGGCAGCTTATGCATGTGATCAGCAAGCCCGACACTTTCAAGGGCCTTCTTAGCTCTTTGAACCCTTTCCCGGCGTTTGATGCCATTAAGGGTCAAAGAAAGCTCAACATTGGCCAGTATCGTCTGATGAGGGATCAGATTATAGCTTTGGAAGACGAAACCGATCGAGTGATTACGGTAAGCATCCCAATCCTTGTCCTTGTATTTGCGGGTACTGATGCCGTTGATTATCAGATCGCCGGAACTCATCTGATCGAGACCGCCGATAATATTCAAAAGCGTAGTCTTTCCTGAACCGGAATGTCCGAGAATGGCTACGAATTCATTATCTCTAAAAGCTAGATCAATATCGATCAGGGCATTCTGAACCAGGGAACCTGTTCGATATTGTTTACAGATCTTTTTTAATTCCAACATATATATTCATTCTATAAAGATTTTAAATGGACGGTTGCCCGTCCATTTAATGATATCTTGATTTTGGCTTAAACTTCAATTTGTTTCCATGCGCCCTTGTTATAACGCATCTGGGAGATCATCAGACGGAAGAACTGATCGATCAGGGTTCCAAGCCAAGCTCCAATCAGGCCAAGACCCATCGGGTAGGCCATCAGGTAAGTGAGTCCAGGACGGACGAAGGTCGAGGAGATAAACATCAGTCTGGCAATAAACTTGCTATCACCGGCTCCACGCAAGGCACCGACTGTGATGACCTGCGGGATCTGGAAGATAACGACGATACAAAGGACGATGAGCGGCGCTCTGCAAAGTTCGATGACCACCGGATCCTTAACGAACAGTTCACATAACTGATGAGCAAACAAGTTGTAGAAAAGCGACAGTGCCATACCGATCATCAGACCCATCGTCGTCGATACTCTGGTATAGACCAAGGCCATATCGGAGCGCTTGGCACCAAGGCTTTGTCCAACCAGGGAAGTGTTTGCGGTCTGAAGGCCCATGCCGAAAGCAAAGCTGAGGTTCATGATCTGGGTAACTACCGAGTGGGCTGAATATTCATCATCACCAAGTGTAGCTACTGCCTTGACAAAGAGGAAGAAGCCAATACGCATGAACAGCTGTTCTACCAAGGCTGATTTCCAGATGAACCATAACTGGGAGAACAGATCCTTCCAGTCGACTTTAAGACGGAATTCCAGATCAAGGAACTGATTCTTACGTTTGATATTGATATAGGCCAGTACGAAGGAAGCGACGTTACCGATCGAGGTAGCGATCGCTGCACCCTTGACACCTAAAGCCGGGAAACCGAAATGGCCGCCGATCAGCATGTAGTTGAAGATGACGTTAACGACATTGGCAGCAACATTGGTGATCAGGGAGATCCTGGTATTGCCGGCACCTCTTTGAGCAGAGG
>JAFWFB010000133.1 GCA_017512625.1 Erysipelotrichaceae bacterium | reverse complement strand
GAATCCTAAATATAATTCATCATTTCCGATCATCATTTTTCCCTTTTCAAACCAAACAGGCCAAATAAAAAACAGGGTATGATTTTATTCATATCCTGTTTCATAAACTGTTATAGCGTCACATTAAATCAGTGACATTGCGAGAATCGGCTTTTTTATTTTACTTATTCTCTATTCCCTTATAGGTATCAAGCACCTGCTGGTAGCTTTCAAGATTACCGATGTCATAACGTCTTCCGGGCATCTCATAGGCATGGACCTCGACCTGTTTTGCCAGCCAGGCAACAAAACTGCCCGGGGCATCGGTCCCGCAGCCATCCTTGATGCCTTTATCGACCAGGCTTACATCTTTCCTGGTAAAGATATAGAAAGGAGGGGCACACCAGTTTGAACGAGGCCTTTCAGGCTTTTCTTCCATATTGATGACCAGATCATCCTCATTTGCCTCGATGACTCCGGTCTTTTGGAGCTTTTGCATTGAAGGCTCATAGTAGCGCATGATGCAACTGGTATTTCTTTCATGATAGTAATCGATAAATGATCTAAGCGAGAAATCCAGTACATTATCTCCGGCGATCACCAGCAGCTCATCATCCAGCTTCAGCGTATCGATCGCAAACCAGATGTCCCTTACCGCTCCTAAACGGGTCTCGTTAGAAACACTGCCATCATCAAGGAGAGTGATCTTTTCCTTGCGGGTTAAAGACCACTTCTTAAAATGCTCATAGTATTTATGATTGCTGATCAGGATGAATTCATCGACACTGTCACCGATATCTTCGATCAGCCATTCCAGGATATTCTTTTCTCCTACCGGTAATAGGGGTTTGGGGAAGTTTTCCGTTAAGGGATACAATCTTGTAGCATAGCCGGCTGCCAATATCAGACATTTCATAGTTTTACTCCATCAGCACTTTGACATAGATGGAAACTGTATTTGCCTTCCATCTTCGGGAAATCAGCCAGATATTTTATTCCTACTTCCTCACGGATCCTGTCGATCTTGTTTGGATCGGCCAAAGCAACACAACAGCCCTTGAATCCAGCACCGGAAAACCGTCCGCCATAGATGCCATCAGTCTCACGCATTATCTCGTAAAGCCTGATCTGTTCAGGGGAACCTGACTGCCAGTTATGGATCGAGGACCAGCCCGATTCAAAGGACAATCGTCCGTATTCTTCAATATCGCCCCTTCGCCAGGCCTTGACTCCGGCTTCAACTCTCGCATATTCCGTATACCAGTGCTCCAGTCTTAGCTGCCAGTTTAGTGGCAAACGATCCTTATAAGTCTGATATATATCGAAAGACACATCTCTGGCATTGGCCTGTTCGAACTTGCCATAATCATAGCCGCTATAGGCCTCTAAAGCATAGACACCGGCTCTTAGCTCATCGACACGCATGTTGTATTTGGAACCGACCAGACTGTGTTCCAGACCGCTGAAAAAGACTACGATCTGATAAGGCTTCATCTTCAGACTGGTTGGGATCAGTTCATAGCTGTTATCCTTGCAATCGAGATAAAGAAGATGGTCCTTTTTGCTTAGAACTTCGCAACTTTGATCAAGGGTACCGACATTTACTCCGACATAATTTTTCTCAGCATCGTAAGCGATATCAATCAAAGTCTTTTGATCAAGTCTGATATCGTTGACTTTACATAAAGCGATCATAAAGGAAAGGATGACTGATGCTGAAGAAGATAGACCTCCGATAGGAAGGTCGCCGGAAATGGTGCCGGTGATTCCCTTGCTTAATGCATATCTCTTGCTAAGGGCCCAGACTGCTCCTCTAAGATAATCGGCCCAATCACCTTTCTTGCTACCAACGCTGCTGATATTCCAGCTCACCCTGATCGGGAACTGGACACTGATCATGTCGATCAGATCACTGTCGTTTGGCTTGTAGCAAAGATGAATGCCCTTATCAAGTGCCAGACCGGTGATCTTGCCCAGGTTATGGTCGCTATGAGCGCCGATCGGACAGATCCTGTAAGGACAAAAGACCTGATCGCTCGGGTCATAGCCATATGTAAGATAAAAAAGTTCATTACAATTCATCGTTATCTCCAGATTGGATCCTAATTGGAATCATCGATCCTCTCACAGCGTACGGTGTGTCTTGCCTGCATGTCCGCTGTACAGGTAAACAGGGTCAGATCCCAATCGTTGATCATATCGTCATTGATGTCATTGATGATCATCTTATCCTTTTCGTTAGGATAAATCGTCTCCGTATAGGTGACGACATAGTGGTATACTTCCCCGGTCACAGTCGTAAAATAGACATCCGCTCCCATCGGGATATTGCGCAAAGGACGGAAATGTGAGACATAGCTATGGGCACAAAGCACCAGATCATCCCGGTAATAGGAACCGCTGAAGCGGCATGGTGCGATCTTCAGATAATCTTCGCTCCAGTATTCGATCACCGGTAAGGAGATATTCAAATCAGGCACCTCGATCAGACCGATATACTTGATGCCATCGACTTCCACGGTCTCCATCGTTCTGTTAAGGATGTCGGGATTAAGATCTATTTGATGCTCCCTGGATATCTCTTCTATCAAAGCTTCCCTGGCGATCATCGAGCTCTCGTAAGCTCTTTTTGATTCCATCGCATTGTGCAGATAGTAAAGCCCTGCTCCGATAAAGCAAAGCAGTCCCAAAACGATCAGTATATTTCCCTGTATTTTTCTTTTGTTCATAAGAGGATAATCCCTCCGTTTCCGGAGGGATGCTATTTTATTTATTTGACCTGTCTTTTACGGTAGAAGCCTAAGCCTGTGAATACGGCTCCGGCGATGATCAGTACATACATCGGCCACCAGTATTGACCGGTGAAAGGAATATCCGGTGGTACCGGTTTTTTATAACGGTTAGTGAATTCAAAGACGACAGTATCAGGATTTCCTTCTTCACTTACCATGATCGGCTCTTCGCTTCCGCCTTCTTCATATACTTCGCAGATACCGAAGACCAGATCTTCGCCTTCGACGTTAACTATATAACGATAGATATAGACTTTGGTGTCATATGTAAAGTTAGGTTCACCGTTTCCTTCTTTGACTTCATAGACCTTGTAGTAATACTCGCCCGGTCTGGTGAAGGTGATATCGCCAAATTCCTTGGTCTCGCCTGCCTTGGCTTTGGTACCAACGATATCTTCGCCGATCTTATAGCCATCATGTCCTTCAGGCATCGGATTATCCTGATCCATCCTTTCGAAATAGAATTCAAATTCGATATCAGGAGCCTTGTTTCCTTCCACGATCTTCTTGACCGGAGGGTCAGCTACACATGGATTATAGAGTCCGATCTCCGGATCAAGTTCCATTTTGACTTCCGCGGTAACATCATATAAGGCTTTATACTTTGTTCCGTCTTCGGTCATTGTCGGCTCACTGTCGGTGTCGTAGTACGGAATGGTCACCAGGAAAGGATTGATATTCTTATAATCGGAGAATTCAGTGATCTGGTATACGAGATATACGCCACACTCCAGTTCTTCGAAGGTCACACTGCCGGTAGTGTTGGTCTTGGTAATAGGATCACTTGGCTTTTCAGCATCCTTGGCAACAAGAAGCAGATCGCCGAAGTCTTGTCCTTCTTCATCCAGGATCGTTTCCTTGGCAAAGGATCCAATGGTCTCTGTCATTTCAAATTTATATCCGCCATCTCCCGGCTGGTCAGTTACCACGATCGCTTTAGCAAGCTGCCAGATCGCAAACTCGCCATCGGTAACAGGCATGGTCGTATCACCGTCTTTATAATTGAAATTGACAGTCACACTGCCCTTGGCTTCCAGATCCGGAAACTCCTTTTCAATAGTCGTTGATTCGTTATCTTCAGCTAAAACAGGAGTAAAAAAGCCCAGACACATTATCATTATTAAGGCAATTTTTGGCAGTCTATTCATTCGCTCGTTCCTCCTACAGCTTTATTCTTCTTTCTTTTGTTTTCACTTTTGATCAATACCGCAATGATCAGAATGATCAGGATCGGAACACCGATAAACGGTGCTACGTAGATACTATCGATCAGTACCGCATCAGCTATGACAGCAACATCACCTTGCGGATTGGCGGTCCGATGACCTCTTACCAGAAGCCTGTGGGTATTGATGCCATAAGGCGTACAGGTTACCAGTGTACAATAGTCTTTTCCCGGAGTGATTATCAGTTCACTGAGATCATTGGGCTCGACGACTCTGATCTGGTCGACCTGATAGGTATAGGTCTTTCCCAGGATATTCAAAGAGAAGATGTCACCCTCGACCAGCTTATCCAGATCAGAAAACAGCTTGGCACTGGGAAGGCCCCTGTGGCCGGTCAAGACACAATGGGAACCATCGGCAGCATCTTTCACTCTTCCTTCCTGATAATCGTAGGAATAGGCTCCTACCGGAAGCGAAGAGCCTTCCAGATGACCGATGCTGGTCTGAAGTACGCTTTCATTGGTTCCGTGATAGATCGGCAGCGTCACTCTGATCTTATCGATGACGATGTAGCCCATGATACCATTTCCGGTGAAATTGAGCGTGTCATTATATACTTCCTTGTCCAAGTCGCTTAGTTGCCAATCAATATTCTTTTTGGCAAGCTCGCGGTTATATTCCAGAGCCTTTACCATCTCTCTTTCATAATCATCATTGGTCAGGTTGGAAACGACATCGGAATAAGCCATGATCGCTCTGGACTGATGGAAAGAATTCCAGTAATCCGCGAAACTCGGATAGATCATCAATCCAAGCCCGATGATAAGCATTGCAATGATCACCAGCGAACTACGGTTTTTCTTAATCCAGCTCTGAAACGGAGCAGTATCCAGCTTTTTGACTTCTCTTTTAAACATTCACTACTCCTGTCTTGCTATGTAGCAAGATATCTGCATAAATTCCCGTATATGCACATATCCTGATACATAAGCAGATGCAAGCAATAACCTTTTTTCAGGGAGTCCTTAAACAAGGACTCCCTGAAAATATATAAGACTATATATTAGTTATTACCCATTCTCTTCTTAGAGATAAGGACGATACCAGCTCCCAGTACCATTAAGGCACCGACTACATGGAAGATCGTGGTACCGATACCACCGGTTGAAGGAAGTTCTGCACCGGTCAGGTTGAGGATTCCGAGAACCGGAGAAACCGGATAAGTTACTCCGCTGTAAGTATCATCGGTTCCAGCAACGAATGTTGCAGATCCGGTCATATCTTCATAGCCGGTCACAGTCTTGTCCCAGACAACGTCTTCTTCAAGACCGCTTCCTCCATAGACTACTTCAAAGGCAACATCACCGGCTAACATGTTATATCCTTCCGGAGCAGCGATCTCTGTCAGGGTATATCTTCCGGTATCCAGACCGTAAATAATTACAGCACCTGAGGCCGGAGTCTCGATAACATTGGTGTCTTTTACACCGGCAGTCAGACTTACATACTCATATACAGCAGGTGTATTGGCATCGCCGGCACTCTTTTTAACGAAGTACATGACGCTGTTTCTGTGCTGGCCGTCTTTCATATTGAACTGAGCACCGGCCAATTCGGTTCCGGCTGAACTGAATTTGTAGATAGCCATAGCATTGACATATACAACAGCATCAACAGTAGGAGTTACATAATCGATGGAATCACCGGTATAAGTCAGATAAGCTGTATTCGGATTGCCTTCGCCACCGATAACTGCCTTATCATTGACTCTTGCCTTGTAGGTGATCTCGATATCGGTATCAGCACCTAAGGTACTCAGCTTTTCACCAAGCAGGGTGATAGTTAGAACGTGGTTAGCATATGAAACTGTATAATCACCTTCGTAATGATCAGGGTCCATGCAATCGATACCATCGCGGTCATAAGTCCATTCGGTAGAACCGACTTTGACGACAACGACTTCATCCGGATTCCAGGTTGCAACTCCCGGCTCAGCATGTGAACCAGCATAGGTCAGACCTTCCGGAAGCGTATCGGTAATGACATAGTTGCTGCTAACGCCATTGCCAAGGCTTTCTTCATCATCGGTATTGTTGTAGTACTGAGTATCAGCACCGGTATTGACTACCATCTTGAATTCAACTTCTTCGTTGATGCTGGCAGAAGCGATATGACCATATTTATTGGCAACGCTGGTCTCTTCACCAACAGTGATAGTAGTGTCATCTTCCTTGACTTCCTTGGTCAGGGTAGGCTTAGTGTTTTTCTCATAAATGGTCACATCATGATCGGTCGTATCCAAAGAACATAATGAACCCATTGTAGAATCAACGAAATAATATCCCAGTTCCGTTACGGTGACTGTCTTATTCTGTGCACTGTATCCGGTAAGGGTTGCTTCCGGACTAATGGTTGTATCAGCCAGAATGCCTGCTAACATAGCAGCGAAATCCTTAGCACTGAAAACATCCGGATCGAAAGTTACGATATATTTTGTTGCATCAGCAGGGGATTGGGTAAAGGTAAGTCCCTTTGCGCCGCCCTCGGTTGGTTCATAGACCGGTAAGAGTCTTTCGCCGGCACCGGTGATCGGTGCAAACCATGGGCTGTTCGTTGAGATGGAATAAGCGTAACCGTCATAGTCATCATCTACGCCATCGCCATCTTCGTCAGCAAGTGTAACGTCGAAGACCTTGAAGACATTGTAAGTCTGACCATCAACGCCATTTTCGATCATAATGGTGTATGATGTGGTTTCTTCGGCTAATACATTTCCAACGGTACTCATAACCATCATGAAGGTTACAAGGACAAGCATCAGTTTTTTAATCAACTTCATAGCTTTCATAATTCCTTTCTTAATAACTAATAATATAAATCTTTATTTAATCTATTCTGAAATAGCTTCAAGCGTGTGGATACGCCAGATGAAGGAAGCAGTTTTCTGCTTACCTTCTTCCTTTTCTGCGCCTTAAACTATATTCATACATCAGTGAACCCGCAACGAGCAAGGCTCCTAAGTAAACGTATCCGGCTCTTCCCGGACCACCGGTGCTAGGCAGTTCTGCACCAGGCTCGTTTTTGACCGTAATGGTCATTTCATTCTGATCGACCGCGACCTTGGTAGTATCGACATCATCAGCCAAGGTGATGGTTCCATCACGCTCGATCGTGAAATGGATCTTGTTGTTCATGACGATATAACCATCCGGAGCTGAATTCTCTTTCAGTTCATAGTCTCCAACAATCAGTTCGACAGTATGCTCACCGATCACCAGATCTTCTTCGAGATAATCGATCCATGATCCTTCAACGTTTCGGCTTAGCAGGAAGTTCGCACCGCTTAACGGATTGCCCTGCATGTCTTCCTTGATGAAGGTGACATCGTAGGTGTTTCTTCTGTTGGTGAAGGTTATCGTCGTATCGCCATTGATGGTTATCGTTGAGCCATTTACCAGATCGCTGATAACGTGGCTTTGACCCTCATCATCGGTATACTCGCCCGCAACGCTGACGATGAAGTCACCATTTGCTTCCGTAAACTGTACTGTGGACTGGTATTCAATATTCTCGAATACCTTCGTATTGGTATAGCTTATAGGTTCGCCGGAAGCCGGAGTTATCGTCGTATCTTCGGCGGTCAGAGAGAAATTGTGCTGATATTCAGTCGGAATATCCGTCTGACTGAAGGCCGGGGTGAAGGTAAATGGTGTCGTCTTATCAGCCTGGACGCTTGATTCAACGGCCTTTACTACCGTCACGGTATACTTCTGAACTTCCCAGATGGCGTAGAGATCATTGTTGTAAATGACTTCGATAATATTGCCATCCTCATCAGTGATATATTGGGCATCATTGTTATCAGCAGCGATATATCTGATCGTCTGCTCATTGAGTTCGAAATGGGCAGGGGTCGGTGTTTCGCCTTCGGTTGCTTCAACAAATCTTAACCAAGGTGTTGTCGTATTAGGCTCTTTTGCCCAACCGATGAATGTATAACCCTGTCTGGTGAAGAAACTGTCCGAACCGATGATCGATACCAGTTCGTTTATCGTCTCCGGTGTCTTGGTGATCGTCGGATCGCCGGCAACGGAGGTATCGACTACGTATTCGTCAGTGGTTTCCATCTCGGTAGTGGAGTTTTCACCATTGCCGTGGAATCTGATCTGAGTGATCTCTACCGGCAGCTCCTCAGCGGAAGCGAATACCGGATAGATCCAGATCTCCTTATCATCGTTGGCAAGCTCGGACTGAATGAGGTATACATCGCCTGGCTTATAGACTTTTCCGCCATAATACCAGCCAAGGAATGTATAGCCTTCCGGATTGATGGTGATACCGGTCTTCATGGCTGAATTGGACTTGTCACCATATCTGCTTGGATCAAGCGGTGCTGTTCCCTCATCAGCAGTGACCCGGTTACCATCGTCATCGTAAAGCGGATGTCCGCTTGCATCGACACCTTCTGCGCTGTATTTGACGTGATATTCGCCGTTGATACGCCATAAGGCTCTGATGATGGTATTTCCGGTGACTCCGCCTTCGAAGTTATACAGGCCTTCCACCCTTTCGTTGGAAATGACTTTATTGACCTCGTCGTAATCGAAGGAGATCTCATACCAGCCAACAAAGGAGTAAGCGGTCGGATCGAATCGGTATTTCTTTCCATCACTGGACTGTGTTGGATCTTGTGTGTAATAAGCTTTTCGGGAATTGGTTCCGTACTGGTTGGTCTCAGTGGCCGGATCGAATTCTTCATAGTGGTAGTACCATGATCCGTGCTCGTCTTCGATATACTGACGGACAACGTCATGGTATTCTTCGACGTTTTGACCCAAAGTCTCCCAGAACCAGGTCGCTTCGGTCTCGGTAAGGACACCGCCATCCGGTTCCAGTTTTACCCAGTACCAGATCTCTTCCCATCCGGCATATACAGACATGTCATGGGCAGGCATGGTTCCCAGAACCTGATACTTATAGGTCTTGTTGCCATAGGTAACGGTACGGGTCTCTGTATTGATGCTGGTATAGTTGCCAAGTTCGCCTTCTCTGGATAGATCGTTATGGAATAAGGCGATCGTCGTCTTTTCCTGATCCAGATACCAGTGCTTGTCCCAGGCAAACTGCGATGTAGGCGGAGTGAGTGTCGAAACGCCCGGATCAGCATTGCTAAGTTCAATGCCGTATCTGAGTCTCTTAGGCTGAACATTCTCATCCGTAAGCGGTGTACCGTTACGGGAATCCAGGAATTTGAAGGTATATTCCAGACGGCGGTAACGGATACCCAATCCGCTTTGCAGGTTGGTTACAACTGTTTCACCGGCTGTTCCCGGAGTCCAGGTACCACTATTGGCACCGTTTCCGTTATTTCCTCGCTGATAGGCATCGACGGTAAAGCCCGCATACTTATCAGGAAGCTCGATCGAACTGGCTCCGGAGATACCGACATCGACATATTCGCCGGCACCAGGCCATGAGCCATCGTCATTTTGCAGATAGTAATAGATCCTCTTGCTTCCGCTTTCCGGATGCAGGATCAGTGTCGTAACTGTATCATTGGCACCGGTGATTCTGTTTGCTGGTAAGACAAATTCTCCTAAATAAGAGAGGTAATAGCTCTGATTGCCATCGCCTGTGTATTCCCAGCTTCCGGCGGAGCTTTGTGGCCATGTATAGCCATTCTGTTCCAGAGTCTGTCCATACAGTCCGGTATAGACAGTCGTATTATTGCTTGTTGTCTGTGTATAGCGGGTACCAGTATAGATCTGCTCCGCTCCGGCAGCATCCGTATACTTCCAGATCCGTTGATTTTCTGTTTCAGCGATCAAAAGGACGTGTCCGCCACGGTCATCGACACCATACTGAGTGCCGGTCACTGCCTGCGTAGGAGTATAAGTATAGTTGGTATAACTTGTACCGTTTCTTGTATAACGGTTACGGGTGTAGTTATTTGTCGTATATGCTTCAGTATATCTGGTGCCTGTGTATGAGGTGCCATCTTCATCAATGGTCCAGCCATATTGCAGTTCGAGCATGCCTGCAGAACCGAAACCATAGGTACCATTGTTGCTGATCACATACCTTGTGTCATAATAGCGTTCGCCATCATACCACCAGGTTATATTACCCCAGCCGCCACGTCTTTCAAGCTGAACGACCTCACCATCAACAACGCCGTATTGAGGGGTGTTGTTATTGGTTGCAACGTTGTATCTGGTTCCGGTATAGATCTCGCCATTATAGTAGTTTCTCGAATCGCTTCTGGTGATCGGAACATACTCACCATGGGTAAGTCCGTGGACATCATACGCATTATTATTGTTGTTTACATTGAATGGATAATAGGTCCAGGTCGTAACAGGCTCAACCTCACTGTATAACCGGATATACTGTCCATTGACATATCCGTATAAAGTTCCTGTTGTCGCTGTAGTTTCGGTATAATATGTACCCTGCTGGTTTCCGTGTTGGGTAAATACCAGCTGTATCAGTTTTCTGTCGAGATAGATATTGATGACAGATGTTCCTTCTGCTGCGACTACCGTGCTCTTTTCGCTGGTCACATCGTTAAGCATGAAACCGATGGTCTTATTGACGCCATCGACATTTTTCAGTTCTTCAAAGGCATCCGCTGCGGTTACAGTCGAGTTAACATCAGCGATGACATTCTTCTGTCCGCTGTATTCATAATTCTTTTCGTTATCGGTATAGGTCTTCTGATCGGTTGAAAGCTGCATCCAGTAAATGATGGTATAGTTTGCGATACCAGCATTCCAGTGGGCGTAGAGCAATGTATCTTTGCTTATTACCGTATTGGCGAAATCGAAGGCTCCATTGTCTGTCTCACCTGCTGAGAGGTAATCATCATCAAAGACATGGGTTCCGTCTTCTTCGTCATAGACGTATCTCTCTTTTTCTTCGTCATAACGCCATGTCGGTATCTCATCACCTTCAGGGAGTCGGTAAACTCCATCCGGTTCAGTGAACCAGCCAACGAAGCTATGGCCTTCCCAGATAGGTTCACTCGTAGGCTCAGCTGCTTCAGCAGTCTGACCGGACAGAATGAATTTAGGCGGATAGTAGGTCGCACCGCTTCCACTTGGAGCTGAATAGAAACTGATCCAGTGGGAAAGACGGAAGATCGGATAGTAGAACAGATCGCTGTTTACGGTAACGACGGTATCCGTTATCTCTTCACGAGGGTCGATATAATCAGCATCCTCCATTTGTTCGCCTTTTTCAGTCGACCAACCGGTAAAGGCATAGGAAACGTAAGTAACCTCGCCGGTCTCCGGATCGATGATCGCATCAGGAGGTACCGCTGCTTCTTCAGCAAGGTTGTATTGGGCACCGACCGGTACCTGCTTCTTGGTATAAATGATCTCATCATTTACCGCGTTATAGAAGGTTATATAATAGACCGGGCCAAAATATGGGCGGACATATATTACATAGTCAGGGTTTTCTCCACCCTCGCCGGACTGGTTATCAGCTGCGCTGATCCTGACGCTGGTAGAAGTAATCGCTGTTGCCGCTGCATCCTTTTCGATCGTGATGGCATCGCCGAATGTCAGCTTAAAGCCGGTATATTCATCATTTTCCGAATCATAGATATACCAGCCCTGGAAAACATCGCCATCCAAAATTGTAGGGATACCGACATCTTCAAGGGATTCGCCGTTTTTGACGATCTGGAAGTTTACCTGCTGGTTGCCGGTATTATAGAACATGTAATCCGAACCATCAGCGTTTTGGAAGACATACTTGACTCTGGTCGAATGGTCTTCGCTGCTCTCATCAACGATCGCATAGATCGAGAATCCTTCAGCTTCAAACTCGACAGCTTTCTTTTCTTCGCTGTCCTTAGTCTCCTTAAGGACCTCAACATCAAGTACTTCTACTTCTCCTTCATCAGGAATGTGGACGGCCTTGATATTTTCTTCTGTCACAAGATCATCCAGTTCGATCTTCACATTGACCTTGGTCTGAGGCTGAACTTTCTGATCATTGGACATAATGGAAATGTCGAATAATCTGACATAGCTAAGATTCAATCTTAATTCGCCTGTTAAGGCATCGTAATAATCCTGATATCTCTGATCTTGCGGAAGGATCTCTTCAACAGCAAGACGGGCGCCTTCAGGAATCATGGCGCTCTCATCATAAGTAACGGTGATGTTATATTTTTCGCCATCAGCAGTGATGACGGTAGTTTCAATTTCGGTTTCAACGACTACATAGGTCGAGAAATCACCGGACTCAAAGACAACTTCGTTATCCTTGGTCTCAGTCTCGGTTTTTTGTTCAACCAAAGAGCCTTCACCCTGATCATCTATATGGACGATCTGAGTATCTTTGGCTTCCTTGATCATGTCAGTGACTAAGGATACCTTGATCGGCAGGGCCGGTTCGATCTTTTCGCCTTCGAAGTAGAAAGTGATATCTACGGCTTTGACTTTTTTGACCTTATCATTTTCCAGGGTAGTCTTAACGGTATCGATAACTTCTTCTTCGGCTATCGGTGTAACCACCATGACTGTTCCTTCCGGGAATGCACCCTTAGGAGCAACGACCGAAACGATGATATCGGTCTCATCGTTATAGAAGAGGATGGTATCTTCTTCATTTTCCGTATCGCTTACAGATGGTGTCTCAGTGACGTTTTCTCCATCGGTATTCTCAGAAAGGGCAGCTTCGTTTTCAGCTTCGATCAGGAAAGGATCATAGGTCTCTTCATAAGGGTTGGTTTCATTCTGGGATTCTAAAGTCATGCCCGGTTCGGTTGTGGCAGTCTCTTCATCCATGGTGATTGCTGGCAAGACTAAAAGATACACCGTCATAAAGACAATGACTGATGCAACTACATAGAATGCTTTTTTGATTTTCCGATTACTCAGAAATCTTTGTAACTTTTCCCAGTTCATATTTCTTCGATCCTTTTACTTTATTGCCCCTATCTTGGTCAAGGGCCATACCCTGAAGACTATTTTCCCTACGATCTGCTCTTCCGCAACACAACCGACAGCTGTATTCCGGGAGTCAACCGATACAGACCGATGGTCTCCCATAACAAATATCCTTGATTCCGGAACCTGATAAGGCAGGGTGATGTTGCAATCACCAAAATCCTTTTCCGAAACATAAGGTTCATCAATCAACTGATTGTTGACATAGACATTGCCATTATTGTCAATGTCTACCCAATCACCTGATAAGGCGATGACCCGCTTTACCAGGATCTTGTTGTTGTAATAGAAAGCTACGACATCGCCGGTCTTGAAGGATGAACCTTTGACGGAGACGACATAGTTTCCCTCGCTTAGTGCCGGACTCATAGATGTACCATAGATCCTTAGCACCGGTAAGAATAAAACTGCAACCAGTACCGCAATGGCGGCAACGGTGATCAAGGCATACACACTGGACAGCAGGGTCTTTCGGAAACCGACTTTGTATTTCTCTTCTTCCAGCTGTCTTCCGATCTCCTCACTGCTAGGTAATCTGACGCTCATTTGCTGTGTCTGCCTCTCCTGCTGAGTCTTGTCACTAAAGGCAAGTCCAGATTTTCATCTATCTTGCCATTTTTAGCATCATCATAGATCGCGGATATTTTTTGCAGATAGGTGTCCGCGTTCTTATAGATCTCAGTGATGCTTTGCAAATAGATATCAGCTGCCTTCTGTGCTTCCTCAAAGACATTGGTAAGCGCCAGGGAAGCGGTGGCTATCGATCCTGATTCCTTGAGAATGATCGTCTTTTTCTGAAGGTATTCATTAAGTTTTTTGTTTTCTTCTTCGAGTTCTTCGATCCGCTTTTGCTGTTCATAAAGCATCTCCAGCAGCTCGACTCTTTTCATTCTTTTTAAATCGATTTCGTTCATTTCAATTCCCATTAAAAGCAACAAAACGTATAGCACACCTATCCTATTAATTATGACATTTTCTCGCGTAAAACGACATAGCTTGCTGTCAACAAACCTCTGTTTTTATTACGGTTTTTGTGTCATATCGACTATCCATATTCTCATCCGCAATCGGACTGTTAGGATAAGACTTTAATTATATTTGCTATACTAAAGTCAGAAGAAACTAATAGTATTATTAGATATATTTTACCAAGTAATCGCCATAGTTACAAATAGTCAAAAAGAAATCTGATGCACAGTAAAAGAGGTGAAACAATGATTCAGCAATCTATCTTAAGAAATGAAATGAACGAACCTCTGGCAGCCCGTCTTAGACCGGAAACCCTGTATGATATCATTGGTCAGGATCACCTTATCGGTGAAGGAAAGATTCTGCGCAAGATGATCGAAAACGACCGTATCCCTTCGATGATCTTCTGGGGTCCACCAGGTGTCGGTAAGACGACCTTGGCCTATGTTATCGCCAATTGTACCAAGGCTTCCTTCATTAACTTCTCAGCCGTCACCAGCGGCATCAAGGAGATCAAGGAAGTCATGAAAAAGGCGGAGGATGCTACGGCTTACGGCGATCGGACCATCGTCTTTGTCGACGAGATCCACCGCTTCAACAAAGCTCAGCAGGATGCCTTTCTGCCTTTCGTGGAAAAGGGCAGCATCGTACTTATCGGCGCCACGACCGAGAACCCTTCTTTTGAAGTAAACGGAGCTCTTCTTTCGCGTTGCAAGGTCTTTGTCCTTAAGCAGTTGGATGAGCAGCAGATCGTTACGCTTTTAAAGAAGGCCATCGATGATCCAAGAGCTTTCCAGAAGCAGAAGATCACCATCGCTGATGAAGAGCTGCATTTCATCGCCAGTTTCTGCAATGGCGATGCCAGGATGGCCTTATCCACTTTGGAGATGGCGGTCTTAAATGGCGATGTGAACGATGAAGGAATCACGGTAAGCAAGCAGGTCATCGAGGATATCACTTCGAAAAAGACCTTCCTCTACGATAAAAAAGGCGAGGAACACTACAATATCATCAGTGCCTTGCATAAATCGATGCGTAACTCTGATCCGGATGCGGCGGTATACTGGCTGGCAAGGATGCTTGAAGCAGGAGAAGATCCGCTTTATGTGGCCCGAAGGGTCATCCGTTTCTCCTCGGAGGATATCGGTCTGGCCGATCCGCAGGCACTAAGGATAGCAACCGCCGCCTATGATGCCTGCCACTATATCGGCATGCCTGAATGTACCGTAAACTTAGCGGAAGCCGTGATCTACATGTCTATGGCACCAAAATCCAATGCGACTTATGTGGCATATGAAAGAGCCAAGGCCGATGCGGTTAAGATGCTCAATGAGCCGGTCCCACTGGTGATTAGGAATGCACCGACCAGACTGATGAAGGAGCTTGATTATGGCAAGGGTTACCAGTATGCCCATGACAGCGAAGAAAAGCTTACCAACATGCAATGTCTGCCTGATTCCTTAAAGGATCGGGAATACTACCAGCCGGGAAATCATGGCGTTGAAGGCAGAGTCGCAACCAGGTTAAAGCAGATCAAGGACTGGAAAAAACAACATCAAAACGATTAAAAAAGGATCTGAGATCAGATCCTTTTAATTTCAATTAATTACTGTTTTTTTTTATTTCTTAAGGCAGCTAAAGCTACAACGCCTCCAAATAGGCCGATATAGTTTGCAAGTCCCGTGCCAGCAACATCTTCAACGCCGGTATTAGGAACTGTTGGTCTTGGTGTCGGTGTAGGGGTAGGCTGATTCTTGGCGACTGTACCCTTGACAATGGTGAAGGCACTCTCATTGGAAGAATATACTTCAACACTGACAAGCTCTGCTCCCTTGACATTGACTTTCAGATCATCAGCGAAGCTGTAGAAAACTAATTGAGCAGGTGTTTTGGTTTTCTTTTCTGTTTCACGATAAGGCATTTTCGGATTGACAATATCCAGACCGACGATCGCATTTGATGATTTAAGCGTCTTT
>JAFWFB010000132.1 GCA_017512625.1 Erysipelotrichaceae bacterium | reverse complement strand
ATGAGCTTAATCGCTGCTATGAATTCAATTATCATCCTTCCAACCTGATGCTTGTGGTAACGACCAACCAGGATCCGGAAATGATCATGGAGCAGATCAAAAGACATCCTTCACTGACCCGCTTCAAGGAAAAGCTGGATGTCAAGACTATCAGCTACCAAGAGCCAAAAAGCGTGGTAGAAAGGGATGTCAGGGTCAGGATGAACCTCAATACCAAGAAAGCCTGTTATGGCATCAAGCTCGATCTTCATGATCCGGACACCAATCTTACGATCCGCAAGGAATGGGCGATCAGGATGCTTTTAGAAATGGGACTGACACCTCCTAATCCGGACTATCAGCGCTGGATCGATGAAGAGCTGATCAATGACTTCTTCGGCTTTGACATCGATGTCTCCACCGAGCACTCTGAATTGCTTTTCTACAAGGAGAATGACGATGCATCCGTGCTTAAGGAATTCATTGACAATATCCTCAAGGACCTAAAGCCTGATTCGGCCAAGCTCAAACAGCTTAAGAGAAGGCACATCGCTGATGCCTATCACTACTTCAATGACATCGATGAATACAGCACTTCAATGATCAGAGATCTTTTAAGTGATACGGATATCTTTAAAACGATCGAAATTATTGAGAAAATAGAACTGGAAGATCTCATAAAATACTATCAGGAAATAGATTTCGGTAACTATGTACTGGTTACCATTGAATAGAAAGGAACGTTTATGGCATTCAATAACTTGCAAAATCGCATAACTTCCATCGTCCGGAAGATCCAGGGCAAGGCCCAGCTTTCGGAAAGAAACATGGAGGAGACCCTCAATGACATCAGGATCGCCCTGCTTGAAGCCGACGTCAACTACAAGGTCGTCAGGGAATTCCTGGACAATGTCCGCAAGGAAGCTGAGGGAACCGATGTCTTAAATACCGTTGAACCGGGACAGATGCTGGTCAAGATCATTCACGATGAACTGCTCAAGATCCTTGGTGATGATTCCCATGGCATCAACTATGTCAAGGGAGGTCTGACCAAGGTCATGATCGTCGGTCTTCAGGGTAGTGGTAAGACCACCAACCTGGCCAAGATCGCCTATCATGCTAAGAATACCGATAAGAAAAAAGTACTGCTGGTTGCTCTCGACTTGCAAAGACCGGCTGCTATCGAACAGTTAAAGACCCTTGGCAAAGAGATCGAAGTGGAAGTATTCTCCCAAGGTACGGAAGTCGATATCCTTACCCAAGCTCAAAATGCTTTAAACTATGCCTATAATAATCAGTTCGATCTGCTTTTAGTGGATACCGCCGGACGTTTACAGATCGATGAAGCCTTGATGAAGGAACTGGAAGATCTTAAAAAGGTCTTAAGCCCGGAAGAGATCATGTTAACAGTGGATGCCCTGACCGGTCAGGATATCGCCAATGTAGCCCGTACCTTCAATAAGCGTCTGGGCATCACCGGATTGGTCGTCACCAAGTTTGACGGTGATTCCAAGGGCGGTGCCATCCTTTCGGTAAAATACATCGCTGATGTACCGGTCAAGTATGTCGGTGTCGGTGAAAGGATGAAAGACCTTGACCGCTTCTATCCGGACCGTGTCGTAGACCGTCTGATCGGTATGGGTGATATCATCTCTCTGGTCGAAAAGGCGGAAAGCGAGATGGACATGGAAAAGGCGGAGGATATCGCCAAGCGTATGATGGAAGGCGAGTTTACACTTGAAGATTTCATCTATCAGCTGGAACAGGCCTGCAAGATGGGACCGATCGAGAACCTGATGTCGATGATACCGGGCCTTGATGCCTTAGCTAAAAATGCCCAGAAGGTCAATCTGCAAAAGGAAGCCAAGATCGAAAGAGCGATCATCAATTCGATGACCCCTTACGAAAGGGCCCATCCGGATCGTCTGCGCAGTTCCCATAAGCGCAGGATCATCGCCGGTAGTGGAACCAAAATGGATGATATCAACAGACTGTTGAATCAATATGAAAAAGCAAAGAAAATGATGGGACAGGTCAGAAATATCGCTGACAGTTTCAAGATCTAGGAGGAACATAAAATGGCAGTAGATTGCGATCACAACAGTGAAAACTGCTCTGTGGACTGTGCAGAGCGCGAAATCGTTAAACTGAGTCCGAAAGAAGGAAGCAACATCACGAAGATCATCGGTGTCATCAGCGGCAAGGGTGGAGTAGGCAAATCCATGGTCAGCTCCCTGCTTGCTGTATCTTTAGCCCGCAATGGCAAGAAAGTCGGCATCATGGACGCTGATATCACCGGTCCAAGCATTCCGAACATGTTTGGCCTCGGCAAGGAAAAGATGATGGGCGATGGTGTCGGAATCTTCCCGATCGAGACCCCGACCTATGGCATCAAGACCATTTCCGTCAACATGATGCTTGAAAGCAGCGAGACTCCGGTCTTATGGCGTGGTCCGATCGTTTCCAATATCGTTACTCAGTTCTTTACCGAAGTGTATTGGGGCGATCTGGACTATCTGATCATCGATATGCCACCGGGAACCAGTGACGTCGCCTTGACGATCTTACAGATGATTCCGGTCGATGCAATGGTCATGGTTACCACTCCTTCCAAACTGGTATCGACCATCGTCGCCAAGGCCATCAACATGGCTAATTCCGTTGATATACCGATCACCGGTATCGTTGAAAACATGTCCTATGTCGTCTGTGATAGTTGCGAGCACATCATCAAGCTTTACGATGAAAGCGATGCTGATGATCTGGCCGCAAGATACAACCTGGAAGTTTTAGCCCGTCTGCCACTGGATAAATCCTTATCTTCAATGGCTGATGAGGGAGATATCGAGCTTTATCAGGAAAAGGCTCTGGATAAGCTCGTTGAAAGACTATGAAAAAAGGAAAACGTAAAGTACGCCGCTCCTTAGTCTATTTAATGATTGTGATCCTGCTGGCACTATGTGCAGTGCTGGTGATCAATTCATCGATGTTCAAGGATGCCTATAAGACTTATCAGCTGACATCCAAGGGCTATAGCGAGCAACAGGTGGAACTGATCAAAAAGGATCAGAAAGTTTTTGATTATGTATTAAATAACGATTATGATGGACAGCTGATCGAGCTTTTAGGCTATGAAGGATTCGATTTCGAAAGATACGAAGACTAT
>JAFWFB010000014.1 GCA_017512625.1 Erysipelotrichaceae bacterium | reverse complement strand
GATAAATGCCGTAAAAAGAAGGAATAAAATGAAAGCGCAAGAGGAGGAGTGGAATAATGAATAAATACTTATTTCAGCCTGAAAAGAAAGTCATGAAACAGGATTTCTTCATGACTGATGAAAACAAGGAAACAGTCTATGAAGCCAGAGTGCTTAAACAGCCTTTATTAGGTGCTGCCGATGTTGAATTCGTCAATCATATCTCCGGCAATACCGTACAACACAAGGTAGGGCATGTCGTTACCATGGAACAGGAAAACAACGGTTTGCTGGATCTGATGTCCAAGAAGTCATACTTCAAGTATGACGGTGAAAACATCTGGGACTATCTTCATGATCAGGGCATCAGGATCGAAACCGGACTGGCAAGCGGTAAGCTCGGCATGAGTTATGACGTAACCTTAAAAGGTAACGAGATGGCCAAGATCTCCATGGCTTCACCGGATGGCGGAAACTCGCTGCTTACCGGTCAGTTCTGGCTGGATGTGGAAACCGAAGAAGTTGACCTTGATCTGGCTTTTCTGACTGCTTATGCGATAGCCAGGACCGAGCAGGTCTTCTATAACTAGCTTTTAATGAAAATATACGAAAGCGATCTGAACGACGAAGTCTTAGGGCTGCTGATCGAGATGTCCAGAGACTGGGAAAACGAACACAGCTGTCACGGCTACCGTGCCAATACCAGGGAAGATATCGAAGATAATCGGATATTCCTGGCAAAGGAAGATGATAAAGTGATTGGCTATCTCTTCGGCAAAGCTGAGAGATCAGAAAACATGTCATCTATCATGCCGGAAGATACGCCGTATTTTGAAGTGGAAGAGATCTATGTGGTACCGGAGATGAGATCAAAAGGCGTTGGCAGCAGTCTTTTTCACTGTGTTGAAGAAGCAGTAAAAGATGAAGCGGAATTTATCGTGTTGAGCACAGCGACTAAAAACTGGAAAGCCATCTTTCATTTCTATATCGATGAATTGGATATGACATTCTGGAATGCCAGGCTGTTTAAGAAAATTAAGTAACTTTAATCATAAAAAAGGCCCTTACGGGACTTTTTAAATTACTTATTGATCATGCTGAGAATATCATCTCCGTATATTTTGATCTTTATTGGCTCCAGTATTGCTTTTAAGTCATCTATGGTTTTTGGTCTCATCACTAAAAGCTTTTCCAACTGTTCGTTTGTAAAGATATAATACGCCGGGTAGTTTCGCTCTTTGGATTGCAGTTTTCTGTACTCAAGGAGTTTTTCTTTAAGCTGATCATAGCTCTTTATCATGCTTTGTGTTTCTTCTGAACATCCAAGTCGACTACTCCAGTTGCTGTTTTCTTTAGGTACATTGAGGCTAAGAATATAGTTGGCTTCTTTCTCCATTTCGGTTTTGCTATCAAGACTTATCAGATTTGCTTCTTTTATATCTCTGTTAAGGTAATCGATAAGGGCGTCGACTCTGACTATCTTTTCTTTTATCTCTTTCTTGGCCCACTTGGTGTTGAGAATGCCGTTGGAATTGGAAACAACAACCAGAGGTTGAAAGTAATTGTCATTCATGAAGTGAATCATCGTTTTTCCGATAATGCCGTGGTTCGCATCTCTGATTTTCTTCATGATGTCAACGTGTCTCTGCGCTTGAGTCAACGGAGAATAAATCGCTTCGTTTCTTCCCCAAGGCAGTTTCCTTACAAACTGTCCACGGTTGTCAACCGAAATATCGCCTACCATGTTTTTACATTCAACTAGATAGCAATGCGCAGGCGTAATAATTACATAATCGATCTGGGCTGATAAATCATTGTATTGAATGTTGATATCATGCAGTACATACATTCCGATTCTGGCATTCTTGAGTTCATATTCAATTGCCTTTTCACCATTTAGTCCCGCCCTTAGCAGTTTGATGTATTTTGTTATTTGCTCTTTATTTTGAGTTCTGTCTTTAAGAGTTTCCAATTCAAAAATCTCGTTTTCGAGATCACAGCTATCTTTTAGAAATATTGTTTCCTTAAATAACAATCCCATAATTTTATTATAGCTGAAGGGACTTTTATTGTTATCAACAAAACCGGTGAAGAGATTTGATTGACAAGAGATATTGGCAAAATAAACAAAATGTTTTTATAAAAAGATTATTCTAATCAATGAATAAATGTTCGTACTGTAAGTTTGCCAAGAAGATTCATAAGGGCAAGAAGCAAAATAATAAATAAAGGAACAATGCAAAGTACTAATCCTGAATTCTTCTTATACTTCTTCACTGAAATTATCCCAAAAGGAAGTCCCATAAGGTCCAAAAGCAAAGCCAGTGGTAAAGTTAAAAAACCTATAGGTGAAAAAAACGAAAAGATAAAAAGCAAAAATGATGATATGCCTAAAACTAAACTGGCTGTGTACATATGATTGGCCTCACAAACTAGATCTTATAAATATTGTACACCAGCACAAACTCACCAATCAATCAGGAGAGGAATATGTGGAATACCTGAAATCAAGTTTGCAAGAGAATACAACAGTAAGGGTCAGTTCTGCAACTTGGAAAACCTCACCAAAATCTTACCGATCTGTAAGATGGGTACAAAAAAAGCCTTATTTTAAGGCATTAAATCTCTATTGGAGCAGGTGATGGGAATCGAACCCACATAGTCAGCTTGGAGGGCTGAAGTTCTACCACTGAACTACACCTGCAAGACAAGTGGTGACCCGGCGGGGAATCGAACCCCGGACCCTTTGATTAAAAGTCAAATGCTCTACCGCCTGAGCTACCGGGTCGACTGGCTGGGATGGCTGGGATCGAACCAGCGAAATGACAGAGTCAAAGTCTGTTGCCTTACCACTTGGCTACATCCCAACATCACAGATGGTGGAGGGGGGCAGATTCGAACTGCCGAACCCGTTGGGAGCTGATTTACAGTCAGCCGCGTTTAGCCACTTCGCTACCCCTCCATTTGTGCTTATTTATATTATCAAAACTTGGTGCTTTTGTAAAGGCAGAGAGGCTAAATATGATATTATCATTTAAAAGGAGAGACTTATGGACAATACTAAAAAAATACTTGGAGGTTTACTGGCGGCAGCTGCAGGTGATGCCATGGGCGCCGCTACTGAGACCAGAAGCACCGCTCAGATCATTGAGAGATTCGGCGGACTGGTAAAGGAGTTCATCGCTCCTCCTGATGATGTATTTGCCCGTGGTTTTAAAAGAGGAAGCGTCACTGACGACTTCTCTTTGGCTTATTGTACGGCTTTAGCCATTATCGAGGACAATGGTCAGATAACTGACAAAACAGCGGAAAAAGCCCTCATAAACTGGTCTAAGACGCCATATTATGTACTGGCAGGCCCGACTACCGTCAAAGCGGTAGAAAGGATGCTGGGACACGAAGTGGAAGAGAAGCAGAGTTTCATCAAGTATGATTCTTCCAAAGGATCGGATGGCGGTGCCATGAAGATATCACCGGTAGGACTGGCAAGCGGAGGCGATGTCGATAAAGCCATCGAAGATGCCATAACGATCTGCAGACCTACGCACTTCAATTCAACGGCTCTTTCAGGTGCCTGTGCCGTAGCGGCAGCCGTAGCGGAAGCGCTGAAGGAAAATGCCACTGTCGATTCCATCATCGAAGCCGGACTTAAGGGTGCTTTAAAAGGTGAAACTGTAGCCAAGGCAGCCGGCAAGGAACTGGCCAATCCGAGCGTTTATAAAAGGATAGCTCTGGCTGTGGAAATAGCCAAAAAGTGTGATGGCGATATGGGCAAGGCCATGCAGGAACTGGCAGATATCATCGGCGCCGGCTTAAGCGCATCCGAGACCGTTCCATGTGCCTTCGGTATCTTCAAGGCTGCTGAAGGCGATACGATGAAGACCATCATCGCCGGCGTCAATATCGGCAACGATACCGACACGGTAGCTACGATAGCTGCAGCCATGGCCGGTACCTATGAATCTTTCTACAACGAAGAGTATCTGAAACTCATCGATGAAGTGAACAACTACGATCTGGCTGAAATGGCCGGAAAGATAAATCAGATCACCAATGGCTAAACATCTGACCTACCTCTCAGGAGCAGCCATCGACTATTTCTACGAAGTAGAAACTTTTCTCAAAGAAGGCGATGCCTGTAAGTGCGTACCTTTAGGTAAGAAGATAGGCGGCTGTGTTTTAAATGCCGCTACGGTATCTTCCAGGCTTGGCAGCAGCGTCAAAGTGGTCGACTACTTAAGAAAAAACGATGAAGGAACAGCCATGCTGCTGGAAGGGCTCAAGGAAAAGGGCGTCGATACTTCAGCGATCCGTTTTGGCGAAGACGTGATAAACGGCGTCTGTCTCATTATGAAAAAGGGCGATGAGAAGTGCATCTATGTCATAGAACCAAAACGGCCTTTCTTTGAAGAAGATGAGGATCTGAAGGAGATCCTGTTTGGCTCTTCATACATTTACTCTCTGATGCATATGGTAAGAAAAGCCTTTAAGGATACATCCATATTAAGGGAAGCCAAAAGACACGGTGCCAGGATCGTCTTTGATGGCAGCAGCCAGTATAGGGAAGAGTATGAGAAAGAGATGGTTCTGGATCTGGCTGACGCTTTCTTTATGAATAAGGAAGCTTATGAACGTTTCTCTGACAGCTGCGGTTTCGATCCGATCGGAAGGATGCTGGAAAGAGGAGCGGAATTCTGTTGTGTCACCGACGGTTCCAGAGGAGCATCCTGTTACAGTAAGGAAGGCACACTTTCTTTACCTGCCTATAAGGTAAACGTGGTCGATTCCACCGGAGCCGGAGACAGCTTTGCGGGAGCCTTCCTGCATTTCCGCAGTAAGGGATGTTCATTAGAAGAATGCATGGAATACGCCAGTGCCTGCGGTGCTTATGCCTGTACCAAAGAAGGCGGTATGGCCGGCGCCATCACAGAGAAGGAACTGCTGGCGTTCCATGATTCATTAAACAGGTAAGATATTACCAATAAGCGTGTTTTATTATAAAATAGTAGTGTTTTATAAAGGGGATTTTAAATGAAAAAAGTAACTAAAAAGATAGTGGGCTTCATAGCCCTGGTACTGATCCTCGGCGGTCTTCTGGTATTAGGCTGGGAATACTTCCGTAATAAACAGCTCTTTGAAGTTCTTATGAACAATTCCATCGTCAAGGGATCAGCCGTCGTTTTAAAGAAGATGCTGCTGGCCTTAGGCGCCATGATACTCGGTCTCATCATCTCTTCCGTTTACTTCAAACTGGGCAGTTCCATCAGAAGGGACGAAAGAGAAAAGAGACAGCTCCAGAAGGAAAGAGAAAAGGAACAGGAAGAGCTCAACAAGCAGCTGAAGAAAGAAGCTGAAGAAGCCAAGGCTGAAGCTGAAGCAGTCAAGAAAGAAAACGAAGAACTGCAGGAAAGTCTTAAGGAAGAATAGTAAAAAGATACGGCAAATGCCGTATCTTTTTTTACTCATATGAAGCGATCATTTCAGTTTCAGATCGGCGTAGTTTTCACCCATGAAGAT
>JAFWFB010000131.1 GCA_017512625.1 Erysipelotrichaceae bacterium | reverse complement strand
ATGATTCCGCCATCCATCAGATAGTAGTCATCGACATTATCGAAGCCTTCACTGATGACCTGATAAGCCAGATCAGCGGTTCTGGCGCCAAGATCGGTATAGTTTACGCCACAGGTGGCAAAGGCACCGTTTCTGACAAAGGAGTCAGCACCGGTATAGTGCGGAATACCTGCTTGGGCAAACATCGGGGCGATCGCCAGTTCAGCATCCATGATGACGTTGTCAGTCGGAGTAAAGATAGCATCGACTCCTTCAGCAACCAGAACACCGGCAGCGGTAATTACTTCGTCCCTGGTATTGGCGACCTGGGCCAGATAAGGGAGATTCAGTTGCTTTAAGTATTCTCTGGCTTCTTCGATTGGTTTTTCGGAATTGATCTCGGAAAGGGAATATAACAAACCAACCTTCTCGATTTTTGGATCGACTTTAAACATCATGTCAAAGATGAATTTGGTATTTAAGGCATCGCTGGTGCCGGTGACATAGTTGATACCGGTCAGATCGGCTGATTCCGGATCGGATATTGCTGCAAAGATGACCGGCGTTTGGCTTTCTTCCGCAACCACAGCTGTAGTTACTGCAGCCATCGTAGCGATCGGGATGATCGCATCCGATCCATCCGCAACGGCCTGTTCAGCGATCTGCTTTAAGACCGACTGATCATTTTGTCCGGAATAGACTTCATAGTTGATCGTAATGCCTTTTTCCGTTGCGATCTCATCGAGTCTGGCAGTGACCGCATTGGCGATCTCATCCAGTGAAGCGTGATCTAATTGTTTAATGATGGTGATCGTAAGTGATCCTTCATCATCAGAGCCGGCATTGGACGTGCAGCCAAAAAGAGTGATAAGTAGCAGAGTGCTTAGAACTAAAGACAACATTTTCTTGACGTTTTTCATATTCTTAACCTCACATACGTCATGGCGGCAGATGAACCTTCTGTTTTGCCAAGGCAGAAGTTATGAAACAAAAAGGCTTTCGTCCCACTTTGGGACAAAAGCCTGTGCTTCTGCGATACCACCCAATTTGACGTCCATTTACCGACGTCCTCTCGCTTTACGTACCATCATACGCATCCTAATTGATAACGGATAGGATATCCCGTCAGATCCTACTCGATAACTCTTTCGGTCTGCCCTCCAAAGCCCATTCACTGATCGTCCCGCCATCTCTTTTCCACCATCGGAGACTCTCTTTAAGCCTTTCGGTCAGCTACTTTCCTTCGTCATTGGTTTATTTAATCTTATTTAACAACCGATATATACGGGTGTCAATATTTTTGACTGCAGTATCAAATTAAATAGATGGCCATGTTGAAAAAGATTTTCATATGTTCTACCACTTAGGTATCAGTAGTTCGATGTGTTTTTGTATTACATAAACCATATAAAGAGGTAAGTAATCATGAAAAGAATTGTAGCTTTTATTCTGGCATTTCTCTGTATGATAACGACTATGTTCAGCTTCGGCGTACAGGTAAGTGCTGCTGATGTAGACCAGTACACACCTGGCACCATCATCATTCCGGTGGAAAAGACCTGGGATGATGACAATAACGCCGGTGAGACCCGTCCTACTTCAGTGACCATCAAACTTTACCGGTATAAAGGTGATTCCTATACCGCTGATGATCTCTATGACACCATGGAGCTCGATGGCGATATGAGTGCTGAAACCTGGAGCGACAGTTTTGTTGTGCAGAATACCGATAGCGATCCGGCTATCTATCACGATGAGACCGGCTATCATACCTATAAATTCGCTATTGAAGAAGTACCGGTTGCCGGTTATACCGAGACATCGCATACCGATCCTTCGGTCAATATGTCGGTTACCGAGGGCGAATGGGATCGTCATACTCCAAATAATGACTTAGAGATGGATATTACGACTGACGTCTATCCAAAAGCCTATATCGCCATTAAAGGAACAGGCAATAAATACTATATCTGGACGCCTGAGCCTTTGAGTCTGCTTGAACAGGAAGTGCTGGAGGCCTTTGCTGAAACACAAGCCGGATATGGTGGTGAGGAATGGGGCAATACGACCTTCATTACCGGTTTTGGACGCCATAATGAGATCGGCTTTGAAGTCAGTGAGACTCATATCAAATTTGATGCTCATTCCAACTGGGCCATGTGGGCAGTAGGCAGTTACAGCCGCAGTACCATCGAAGAAAACACTGCCTATATCACCAACACCGTTGAACCGGAAGAAACGATCGATATCAGTGTCACTAAAGTCTGGGAAGACGCTGAAAATCAGGATAATATCCGTCCGGATTCCGTAACCATCAACCTTATGGCAAACGGTCAGCCTTCAGGACAGGAACCATTAGTCCTTAATGAAGGTAACCAGTGGAAAGGCGGCTGGACCGGTCTGCCTGTCAGCGTCGACGACGTTGAGATCGAATATACCGTTGAAGAAGAAATGACCGAAGTAATAAACGGACGTGATTCAGCAAGGACCTATGCCTTCGAAATCGAAGGAACTGCTACCGAAGGCTTCACCGTTACCAATACCCATACCCCGGTGACCATCGTCATCGATGTCACTAAGGTCTGGGATGATAAAGATAACAAAGATAAGATCCGTCCGGATTCCGTTACCGCTGTCTTGATGGTAAATGGCGATCGGACCGATAATGTCGTTACCTTAAGCGAAGAAAACGGCTGGAACGATAGCTTTGCACCGGTTCCTAAGTATGATCATGGTCAAGAGATCACCTATACCGTCGAGGAAGTGACGACCGATGTCATTACCGGTAAAGACAGCGAAACTACTTACGCATTCAAGGTAAGCGGCGACACTGAAAACGGCTTTGTCATCACCAATACCCACACACCAAAACCAGATCCTAAACCGGATCCTAAACCGGATCCTACGCCAAAGACCGGCGATAATACCAACACTAAACTTTGGGCAGGCATCATGACCTTCTCACTGATCAGTGTAGTTGTAATTTCTCTAGTCAGAAGAAAGCTCGTTAAATAATTAAAAAAGCCCCTTAAAAAAGGGGCTTTTTAGTGCGATTTATTTATAAAGCTTAGTGTCCTTTTAATTATTCTGGTCAATGATCAGCGAAGCAAGGCCTGTATATTTTTCCGGGGTCAGATCAATCAGTCTTTGCTTATCATCCAAAGGCAGTGGAAGATCTGCAATAAATCTTTGGATGTCTTCCTTAGACATCTCCTTGCCTCTTGAAAGATCCCTTAACTGTTCATAAGCATCCGCAATACCATTTTTCCTCATCACTGTCTGAATGGCTTCAGCGATGACATTCCAGTTAGCATCAAGATCTTTTTTGATCGTATCATCATCGATCACCAGCTTATCCAGACCTTTAATAGTCTGTTGGATGCTTACAAGGCAATGGGAAAGGATCACACCGATATTGCGCATTTTGCTTGAATCGGACAGATCCCTTTGCATTCTGGAGATCGAGAGATTATCCACCAGAGTATCGATCAGACCGTTAGCGATCTGGGTGTTTGCAATAGAATTCTCATAATTGATCGGGTTGACCTTGTGAGGCATTATGCTACTTCCGGCTTCTCCTTCCTTGATCTTCTCCCGAAAATAGGACCTGCTTATATATGACCACATATCGCCATCCAGATCCCTGATGATATTATTGATTATCTTGATATAGCTTAATTGCAGGCAAAGATGATCATGCGGCTCGATCTGGGTCGTCAGTGGATTATATTCAAGACCCAGGCTTTCAATAAAGTTCCTGCAAAGCAATGGCCAGTCATACTTGGGATAGGCTATCTTATGAGCGTTGTAGTTACCGACCGTTCCGGAGAATTTAGCCCGCGGAATGATCGTAATCATGCTTCTTTTTAAATCTATAAGACGATGCGCATATATAGCAAACTCTTTACCTACAGTTGTAGGGGTAGCAGGCCGGCCATGCGTATGAGAAAGCATAGCGTGATCCCGGTAAAGTCTGGCCTTATCCTCGATTTTTTCAATCAGTTTAGCTAATTCCGGGTAATATATCTTGTCAAGCGCATCTTTAAGCATCAGTCCATAGGCAGTGCTGTTTGTATCATCGCTGGTAAGCAGGATGTGGATATAGGGATCAAGCTGTTCTAATTCGCTTCCTTTAAACCGGTCTCTTAGATAGTATTCCACGGCTTTGACATCATGATTGGTCTTGGCTTCGAATTCCTTTATCTTTAAAGCGTCTTTATCATCGAAATCATTCGTGATCCCTGAAAGATCCTCTGAGTTTAAAGAAGCGTTGATGATTCCTTTATCAAGCAAAAACTTCAACCACTCCACTTCCACGAAGGTCCGGTATTTCATCAGGGCATATTCACTGAAATAAGCGCTGATCTTTTTGACGTTTTCCCTATATCTGCCATCTATAGGGGATATGTTTCTTAATGTTTCCATCTATCTTTTTATTATCTCCTCTCTGCCCGGACCGACACCGATGAATTTGACCGGGACGCCGGTATACTCTTCGATCTTTTCAATGTATTTACGGGCATTTATCGGGAGTTCTTCATATTTTCTGCAATCCGAAATATCACCGAAGCTTCCCTCCATCTCTTCATATACTGCTGTAGCATGGCTTAGATAATCAATATCGGTATGGAAGATCGTACTATCCTTTCCATCATAGTGATAGGCTGTACATATCTTAATTGTGGCGAACCTGCCAATGGTATCGAGATGGTTTATTGCCAGTGCGCTAAAGCCATTGATCATAACCGCATAGTTCATCGCTACCAGATCCAGCCAGCCGACCCTTCTTGGTCTGCCGGTGGTGGCGCCATATTCATGACCCAGCTCTCTTAGACGATCGCCGGTCTCATCAGATAGTTCCGTTACAAATGGTCCCTCGCCAACCCTTGAGGAGTAGGCCTTGAAAACACCATAGACCTCATTGAGATTCCCCGGATTCATTCCGGTTCCGGTAAAGACTCCACCGATAGTTGTATTGGAACTGGTCACATAGGGATAAGAACCGAAATCGATATCCAAAAGAGTTGCTTGTGCGCCTTCACAAAGGATCCTTTTGTTATCTCTGATAGCCTGATGCAGCAAAGAAGTCGTATCCAGGACATATGGTTTCATCTTTTTAGCGTATTCCCGATACTCTTCGGCTATCTTCTGACTGTCCAGCTTCGGATAACCTGCACTATCCAGGATCTTGTTGTTTTTTTCTATGTTTTCTAACAGTATCTTCTCGAATCCCTCTTTGATAAACTCACCTACCCGGATTCCCGATCTTTCATATTTATCGCAATAAGCCGGACCGATACCTCTTCCGGTAGTGCCCAGTTTTCGTGAACCACGCTGTTTTTCAATAAGCTTATCCAATATGACATGATAAGGAAAAAGGATATGGGCTTTATCGGAAATAAACAGGTTCTTACTGCTGTAGCCTAAACTTTCAATATTATCGATCTCCTTAAACAGGATCTCAGGGTTGATTACTACGCCATTGCCTATAACAGCCTTGCAGTTAGGATTAAGGATCCCGCTTGGTAAAAGATGAAAGGCAAAATGGTGACCATCAGTCTCGATCGTATGACCGGCATTATCTCCGCCCGCAAACCTGACAGCAAAGTCTGCTTTTCCGGAAAGATAATCGATTATCTTTCCTTTGCCTTCATCACCATAGAAGCCACCTAAAACAACATCAATCAGTTTCATTTTCTACCTCCATCAGACTGGCCTGCCTGATAAATTCCCTGAAGATCGGATGTGCCTTATCAGGGCGGCTTTTGAATTCCGGATGGAATTGTACGGCCACAAAGAAAGTATTTTTCCGATACTCGATCGCTTCAACCAGATCAAGTTCCTGATTGATGCCCGCAATGATCATATCGTTGGCTATAAAGTCGTTTATGTATTTGTTGTTGAATTCATAGCGATGGCGGTGTCTTTCGCTGATCTGCTTCTGACCATAGATACTTATTAACTTTGAGTCATCGCTTAAAATGCACTGATAGGATCCCAGTCTCATCGTGGCTCCCTTATCGATATCAGCGTACTGGTCAGGCATGAAATCAATGATGTTGTGTTTTGTCTTCTCATCAAATTCCGTCGAATTGGCGTCTGCATATCCCAGAACACTACGGGAAAATTCAATGCAGGCAACCTGCATACCCAAACAGATTCCGAAATACGGAATATTATGCTCCCTGGCATATTTGACACTTAGGATCATTCCTTCAATGCCACGGTTTCCGAAACCGCCGGGAACGATTATTCCCTGAATACCTTTAAAGATCTCATCTACATTATCTTTGTTGATCAACTCGGAATCGGTCCAATGGATCCGGACATGGCAATCGGTCTCATAGCCACCGTGATGAAGGGCTTCCTTAACGGAAAGATAAGCATCGTGTAACTTGACATACTTGCCTACCAGAGCGATATGGACCGTCTTGGAACGGTTGTGGATACGGTAAAGGAGATCGTTCCAATGAGTCAGATCGATCGGTTTGGCTTCCAGGTT